>NZ_JBANSP010000046.1:0-28847 GCF_037167145.1 Paenibacillus sp. YIM B09110
AAGCGCTGGAGCTCTGATGAGCTCCAGCGCTTCTTCGTATATGGCAGACTAACGAAGGTTCGGAATATCTACTTCTGGATTCGTATCCGCTTCGTAATCGATGCCGTTGGTTTCAAAGCCGAACAGCTGGAAGAACTCGCGGCGGTAGCCGGCCAGATCAGACAGATCGTATACGTTCTCGGTCGTCAATTGCTCCCATACGGTTGCAACGGCTGCTTGAATTTCTGGCTTCATCTCGAGATCGTCGACGCGGATAAGCCCTTTCTCGTCAACAGCTGTCTCGCCCGGTCCGTACAGACGCTCGGAGAATAGACGGTACATTTGCTCGATGCAGCCTTCATGCGTGCCGTTTTCCTTCATGATCTTGTAAAGGGCGGAGATGTACAGAGGTACAACAGGAATGGCAGAGCTGGATTGCGTTACAAGCGCTTTGTTGACCGAAACGTACGCACGGCCGCCGCTTGTGCTCAGCTGCTCATGAAGACGCTTAGCTGTTGCTTCAAGGTCGTTTTTCGCCGCGCCGATCGTTCCATCACGGTAGACGGCATGCGTGATAGCTGGTCCGATATAAGAGTATGCGACCGTTGTAGCGTCTTCAGCTAGAACACCGGCAGCTTGAAGCTGGTCGATCCACATTTGCCAATCTTCGCCGCCCATTACGGCGATCGTCTGACGAAGCTCGTCCTCTGTTGCTGGCTCGATCGTCGCTTCTGTCACTTCGCCGTTGTGGAAATTGACCGTTTTGTTCGTGTACGTGCCTCCTAACGGCTTAATGACCGAGGAGAACGTCTCGCCTGTTACCGGGTGTGTGCGGCGCGGCGATGCTACGCTGTAGACGACGAGATCGATCTGGCCAAGCTCCGTACGGATCAGGTCGATGGTTTTGGCTTTAATCTCGTCTGAGAAAGCGTCGCCAACAATGCTGTACGACTTTACTCCTGCTTCAGCTGCAGCTTGCTCGAATGCGGCAGAATTGTACCAGCCAGCGGAAGCGGTGCGTGCGCCTTCTGCTGCTTTGTCAAAGTAAATGCCAATCGTGTTCGCGCCTGCGCCGAACGAGGATACGATTCGCGATGCAAGGCCGTAGCCTGTGGAAGCGCCTACGACTAACACATTGCGCGGTCCCTCAATTGCCGGTTTGGACTTTACATAATCGACTTGACGCTGCACTTGGCTAGCGCAGCCCTCTGGATGTGCAGTGGTGCAAATAAAGCCGCGGGATTTTGGCTGAATAATCATAGTAGGGTATTCCTTTCTCCAAATAAAAATGGCATAGCGTATGTAACAGGACAACTCTATTCTATTTTACCGATAATTCGGGTTAAAGGGAAGTTTGGCTTTCGCTAAAAATAAAAAAGAGAGCGCTATTGGCGCTCTCGGTGTTGCGCGAAATATAAGAAAGTATAAAATGTCACTCTTATACTAGGCTTATATTTCATCCGCGAAACGGTAGCTTACGCCGCCAATGGACGGCACAGAACCGAGCTACGCAAAGACGCAGCTAACGGTTCGTGCGTAGCGATAGCCGTTTACGCTTGACGTATAGGAAAGTATATGATGTTGCTCATCCTTTCTCTATTCGTTTCGACGAAACGCTGGCGTCAATAGAGAGGACGCCGTCAGGCGTTTCTTCTTAGCTCGCGTTAGAAGCGTCCAGCGAGCTGCTGTTCGGCGATTTGAACGAGACGGCGTGTTATGTATCCGCCAATGGAGCCCATGTCGCGCGTGGTCATGTTGCCATAATAACCGTCGGCTGGAAGTTGAATGCCCAGCTCTTGCGCAATTTCGTACTTCATTTGCTCAAGCGCTGCCCGAGCTCCCGGTACGACAAGTGTTTGGTTTGCCATTTATTATCAGCCTCCTTCTAGTCAGTATTATGTGAAGGCTTTCAAAGGATTATTCGCTAATTCCACCTTTATTTACCGACTAATTTTTGAATGCTTCCATGCTAATATAGACGTACGGGAGGGGACGGCTATGTTTTTGAAACCGATGCAGATGACGGAGCGCAAGCTGCCGTTTGACGATGATCGTTACTTGTTCGAGCCGTTGATTGACGGACACCGCCTGCAGCTTTCTTTTATTAGAAACACGGCAAAGCTATATACAAGGCATCATAATGATGTGTCTAAGCAATATCCTGAGCTGCTTAATGTGCCAGCTGTACAACCGGCCGATTTCGTGCTGGATGGAGAAGTAGCCTATATTAATCCGACGACAGGCGAAGCTGAATTCAAGACGCTGATCGACGAGCGATTCAAGCTGAGAAAAGAGCCGGCCATTCGCGATGCAAAACGATTATTGCCTGTTCATTTCTATGTATTCGATGTGCTTTATTACAACGGTGTCGATATGCGGAATAAGCCGCTGGCAGAACGAAAGCAGCTGCTGGGGAAAATTATTGAAAACAACGCCTATTACGAACAGCTGCCTTATGTCGATGGCGCAGGCAAAGCGCTGTACGAATTCGTGAAGCAGTCAGGACTGGAAGGGATCGCTTGCAAACGGAAGGATAGCCTGTACGCGGCAGAAGACAGCGGAAGCTGGATCAAAGTAAGGAATCCGTACTACAAAGATTTACATATGTCAGATGCGCCTGAGGATCGAAGCAGCAATACGTTCGCAGATGGCATATGTCGACAGTTGAGTTGCTTTTAGTGTTCTCCATATCACCCTGTACTATTCGATTATGATCCGATGTCTTTAAAAGGCTCTGCGACTTCACGCAGAGCCTTATTTTATTATGGGAATAAATTCATTACAAGCAGGAGATCTGATCGGAATGATCGAATGTAATCGTTTCCGAGTAATCGGCGTCACCTTATTATTGGCAGAAAGAGGAATATGATGAATTATTTTCAACATGGAGATACACGAATTCATTACCAAATCTACGAATCAAATGTTCAAAGCTGCGATACGATTGTTTTGTTGCATGGCGTAGGACTAAGCGCAGCCTCATGGTCATGGATTATTCCTTATCTGACGAGCCATTCGCGAGTTGTCGCGCTTGATTTGCGTGGGCATGGAAAATCGGAACGCGGCACGAAGCCAATTGGCTGGCAGCTATTCGTCGATGATTTGCGGGCATTGCTCTTGTACCTGAATATCGGACGTGTTCATCTTATGGGACACGGCTTCGGCGCCAATGTTGCGCTCAAATACAGCATGAATTACATGCATGACGTAAGCAGCTTAATATTAATTGCCATACCGATAATGTACCCGAAGAAGACGGCACAGAAGCTTCTTTCGAACCGGAAACAGTTAACCGCGGATGGCTCGATGAGCAAGCTTGCCTATCGTATGGCGGAAAGCATTACGATGCTTGATGAGGGGAGCTCCATTTTCCAAGCTATCGTTGCAGATTACGGCCTCGTTGAGCCGAAGACGTATTTGGATATTATTGAGTTATACGCAAACCATCCGCCTAGAGACGATCTCAAATTTACGCAGAGTCCGATATTGCTGCTTGCCGGCGATCGAGACCCTGTGTATCTCGCTTCTATGCATATTTCGTCACAGATGTTGATGAATAAGAGGCTGCTCATTGTACCGGAAGCCTCGAACGCCATCTTCATTGACCAACCGGAAGCAACGGCGAAGTGGGTAAATCAGTTCATAGCGCAACCGATACTGGATAAGTACCGGCATGTATTAATGAATGAAGCGAGCGCCGCGGAGGTGTTCGGCGCGTTCGAGGATATGATTGAAGCCGGCGTCAAGCAGGTGGATGAAGAGAATACGCTGCACGTTGACTTTCTTGATTCGTTTCGAGTGCGGGTGAACGGGGCAGAGGTTGTTGAGGGCTGGAACAAAAGGTATGCCAAGAACCTGCTAATCTACCTTGTGCTGCATCCGACTTCCACTAGAGAGCAGCTATGCGATGCGTTATTCCCCGATCGTCCGCTCCGGCAGGCGCTTAACAATTTGAAGGTCTATCTGCATTATCTTAAGCGGCTATTAACGCCAAGCGAGACAGATAGGCCATTATTGTATATGGATAAGGAATATGTTGCGCTTCAAGGCGCTTTAAAGTCAGATGTTCTTTCACTTATTCAGAAGCTTGTCGATGTTGCGAATGAAACGGAGACGATAGCGAAGCAACAAGCAGCAGGGAGACTGCTTGCAGCTCTTCCAACCGTACTTATGCCTGGTATCTATGACGATTGGATTATCCCGTTAAGAGAGTCTCTTGAGAATCAGACATCCGAGCTTGCGAAGTATGAGTGGCTTTGTGTAACGAAACTGTAACCAAGCATTTGGTACAATGTGGAGCGTGTTGTTAAAACAGTTGAGGAGGATCATGATTTTGAACAGATTATCAAAAATGATGTTGGCTTTAGCACTCGTATTTACCGTATTCGCTTCAGCCGGACAGGTTAATGCCGCGTCCGCGACGACGGCAGTGAATGTTACGATTGACGGGGTGAAACAAAGCTATAAGCAGCCTGCGGTTTTATCCAACGGATCGGTGCTTGTGCCGCTCCGCCCGATCTTCGAAGCGCTGGGTGCACAGCTTCACTGGGATGCGAACGAGAAGGTTGCAACGGCTTATAAAGACAATCAAATTGTATCGCTGCGGATCGGCAGCAGCGAGGCAAGAATCGGCGATAGCTATGTAGGACTTAACCAGCCTGCACAAATCATTAAAGGAAATACGCTTGTCCCTGTTCGATTTGTGAGCGAAGGACTTGGGGCGGAAGTGAAATGGAACAGTGCGACGAAGACGGTAGAGATTAAGAAACGTGATGCGTCGCCGGACAAGCAAGTGTACGGCTATACAATGAACGTTACGCAGGACTTATTGCAATCGATATCCGTATACGGCGTTTCCCATATCGGCAACATCGCATCGTCTACACCGCTGTTAGCAGGTAGAGAGTTCTATTATTACTTCGACGATCTGGTAGGCGAAGGCGACAAAGTAGATTTCCCGTTCGCTCGTATTCGTACGTTTAATGGAGATGCTGCGGCATTCGAGCAGGCGGATCATGAGGATTTTACTTATCTAGCAACTGCAAACGGTATAACATTCGCCTATGACTTGATGTTTGATTCGGCAGATCAGGTTCGCGAGTTGATCTACGAAGATTATAACTATTATGGCGAGGAGCTGTCGGATGCAGGCTATAACCGCGTAGCCAAAGCGTTCGAGCAGTTTCCAGCGGCAATTCAATCGTTCCAAATGGTAACGCAAAAGCCTGCAGCAACGACGCTTACGAATTCCCGCAGCTATGATGGCTTGTGGAAGGGAGCGGAAAACGGGTCGATATCCCTTACATTCATTACGGACAATGAAGCTATTCTGAAATATAGCGAATATGGCGTCGATACGGTCGTCTCGTTCTTCTCGGATAATACATTGAACTATCACTTCTACGATAAGTTCATCATTGCAGAGGATGGCAAGCTGTCGCTTGAACGACCGATCGTCATCGACGGTATGTTCGACGGCGAATACGAAACGATTACGTTTACGAAATAACGAACGATAATGAAGCAAAGGAGACAGCCACGGGCGGCAAGCCTGGCTGTCTTTCTTTTTTGCAGCCTTTTCAAATCGGTCAATTGTTGCCATACTAGAATTTGCAGTCATCGCATCATTATGGACAAGCAGGAGGGGTTATGCACTTTCTATTCGAACCTGTTCGTTTCGACGACAAGCATCAAAGCTGGAGCGGCCGGACACGATCCGATAAGGATTATCCGGGCTTTTATCATTGGCATCAATGTACGGAAATATTGTTTGTCCATCAAGGAGTTGGCTATATAATCGTCAATCAGCGCACTTATGAGCTGCGGCCGGGGATGCTGTTCGTATTCCAACCGTTTCAATTGCACAAAATTTTCGCCGATGTCGCGCAGGATAAGCCGTTTGAGCGTACGATTCTGTACGTTGACCCGTCACAGACGGAAGCAGCGCTGCGCCCGTTTCCTAAGCGCCATGCTCTCTTTCATAAACTATGGAAAGATCAGGGGATCCGGACGGTGTTCGATATGCAGGAGGAGACAGGACGATTGGAAGCGATATTTGAGAGCTACGGGTTGCTTGATGCTCGAAGGCGAGAGTATGATCAGGAAGAGACCACCTTGCTGCTGTTGCAACTAATGGGGAGCATCGCATCGGTGCGAGACGAGAAAGAAATGCAGTCATCTGTGCATAGCCTTGAACGAAAGCCTCGTTATTCGGAGCAAATGATGCAATGGATTGAAGCCCATTATGCGGAGGAAGTTACGTTGGAGAAGCTGGCGGAGCAGCTTCATTTGTCCAAATATTATATTTCACGCGTATTTCATGAGGAAACAGGAAGCCAAATTACCGAATATTTGACGGCGAGGCGTATCAAACAGGCGTGCAGGCTGCTGCAGACGACGGTCTACTCGGTCGAGCGAATCGGGATGGATGTCGGTTATCCTAACGTTTCCTATTTCATCAACATGTTCAAGAGAGTTGTCGGAACGACGCCGCTTAAGTACCGACAGCGCCATATGGGGCTGTAAATGATGGCTAATGCGAGAAAAGGGCTAACCACTTGTCACCGTAGGTGATTCGTGATAGCCCTTTGTGTTTAAGTATAACTATAGAACGCGACGTGCAGTAACGTAGTACTTCTTCCAGTAGCTGCTGTTCAGATCGGAGAGCGTAACGCCCTGGCTGCTGGAACTGTGAACGATCTTATTGTTGCCGGCATAGATGGCAACGTGGCTGATTGTTTTGCCGTTCGTCTTAAAGAAGACGAGATCGCCCATGCTGAGCGAACCTTTCGCGACTTTCTCGCCTTCGGTTGCTTGCGCTGTCGAGGTGCGAGGCAAGCTGACATCGAATGCTTTGAAGATGAACTGGGTGAAAGACGAGCAATCGAACGCGTATGTAACGCCAGCTGGTGCGCCGTACTTATAAGGTGTTCCGATGAACGTTTTGCTTTCGGAAATGAGTTTGATTGATTCGGTTGTTGCTGCGTGAGCGTGTTGTGTGTTCGAACCAAAAGTAAATGCCGACAGGACGATGGCGGCGCAAATGCCCGCTTTAGCAACCGTTTTAAATACGTTTGATTTTCTCATGATGTCAGGATATCCCTTCGTGTTTCGTTTTATGAGTTTACTATAACACACTCAAAAACCGGCTTTTTGCCCGTATGAGAGAGCAAAAGCGCTTATTTCGGGGATTATGAGCATTTATGAGAAAAAGATGAAAAATTATTAATGTTTGCGACGTATAGTTGCCGCTTAAGGCATTACTGCTCCTCGTGCCGATACATATAGCTCGTTCCATTGCTCTCTGCTCATTAGCTCGGCTTGCTCGATAGCGTCCTTACAGGCGATGATGCGCTCCGGATTAGCGCTTCCGATAACAGGCTGAATGCGCGACGGGTGACGCATAAGCCAGCCAAGCGAAATGGCCTCTGGTGTCGTATCGTTCTGTTTCGCAAGCTTGGCGATCAGCTCGGTTGTAGCAAGCTCTGCTGCGGACGGATTATCCGAAGGTTTACCTGTAAATCTGCCGCGGGCGAGCGGACCCCAGGCTTGAATTTGCATAGTCTCGGTTTGCATATATTCCATTAATCCATCAGCGAAGTTGGAGGCGAGCCCTGCTTGCTGGTTCACGTGGATGCCTTGATTAAGCCAATCAAGCCGTGCAAAGTTCATCTCCAATTGGTTAACGACAAGCTCATCCGGAAGCTCGCGCTGGATGAAACGAATTTGTCCGGGGCTCATATTGGAGACGCCGAAGTGACGAACCTTGCCCGCTTGCTTCAAAGTATGGAATGCTTCCGCGATTTCCTCCGGTTCCATGAGCGGATCAGGACGATGCAGGAGAAGGACGTCCAAGTATTCGACTCCAAGACGTTCCAATGTGCCGTCGACGGACTTTAGAATATGCTCTTTGGAGAAGTCGAAGCGGGTTAACTTGCCGCCTTCGGCGAGCACGATTCCGCATTTGGATTGAATAACGATTTTGTCGCGAAGGTCGGGCTGCTGCTTCAATACTTATCCGAAAACAGCTTCGGCTTTGCCCATTGTGTAAATGTCTGCGTGATCGTACATCGTGATGCCAATCGAAAGAGCTGCTTCAACGGCAGCTTGCCCTTGCTTAATATGTTCGGCTGTATACGGTTCGCGATTCCAGCCTCCACCGAAGCTCATGCAGCCAAGTACAAGGCGGCTGTCGGAAATTCCACGTTTCTCAAGCGGCATTTTTCTCATCTTAAACGATACCTCCATTAGGATAAACTATATACCGGAGTCTATTATACCTTCATGCTGGCATTCGCATAAGCACTGAAAAAAAGTTCACTAACTAAACTTCGAGCGCAGCGTCATAATGTGAGTATGGTAAATGGTTGCAACCGCTTTATTTTGCTGATACATTACTAGTGAACTTATGATCGCATTCAAGCAGGATTCATATACGGGAGGGATTCGCGTTGGCTTTAATTACTTGTCACTTTTTCTCGGAATCGCTAGGTCTTAGCACATCTATGACCGTCATATTGCCGCAGGAGACTACGGGGCAGATTGGTCTTCGTAATGTCGGCTCGCGCAAAAAGGTTCCGACGCTTTATTTGCTGCACGGCTTGTCGGACGACGATACGATCTGGCTGCGGAGAACGTCGATCGAGCGATATGTTGCGGAGCTCGGCCTTGCAGTCGTGATGCCGAATGTACATCGGAGCTTCTATACAGATATGAAGTATGGCAATCAATATTGGACGTTTCTGACGGAGGAGCTTCCAGCCGTAGCGCGTTCGTTCTTCCCGCTGTCGGAGGAGCGCGAGGATAACTTTGTGGCCGGGCTGTCGATGGGCGGTTATGGCGCATTTAAATGGGCGCTTCGCCATCCTGACCGTTTCGCCGCAGCAGGCAGTCTCTCGGGGGCAGTCGATCTCGTGAATCATATCGAGAGCGGCAAGAGCCCGATTGCCGGCATTGACCAGCTCTTCGAGCAAATATTCGGCGCGGAGTCGATTCGCGGTACGGATAACGACCTTTTACATGTTATGCAGCAGCAATCCGGATCATCGGCAGAGAGACCGCTTCTCTATCAATGCTGCGGAATGGAGGATTTCCTCTACGAGGATAACTTATCGTTCCGCGAAGCCTGCTTGGAAGCAGGTTATGAGCTGATATACGAGGAAGGACCGGGCGGTCATGATTGGGTCTATTGGGATGAGTATATTCAACGTTTCTTGAAGCTCCTTCCTTTGAAGTAGATGGATGAATAGAGAGCAGTAAACGATTTCGTGCTGAGAATCATGAGCATGAAGCGTTTGCTGTTTTTTTAATGTTTCCTATCAAAAAGGGGGTTGCAAAATAGAGGTAACCGCTATATCATTTGTTTAGGATTAATAAATTAGTTAAAGAAATAATGTTTTTATTAATTCAACGAAAAACATAACCTACATTAACATTTAAAGCGAGGGATATTCGATGAGTAATCGCATTACAATCAATGCCGATGTGGCAGCAGGCACAATCAACCGCAATATTTACGGACATTTCTCCGAGCATCTCGGTCGTTGTATTTATGAAGGAATTTGGGTTGGAGAGGACTCCCCGATTCCGAATACGAACGGTATTCGCAACGACGTCGTGGAAGCGCTTAAGAATATTAAAATTCCAGTCCTTCGTTGGCCGGGCGGCTGCTTCGCGGACGAATATCACTGGAAGGACGGCATAGGTCCGCGCGAAGGCCGCAAACGGATGATTAACACGCATTGGGGCGGCGTACTGGAGAATAATCATTTCGGTACACATGAGTTTCTGATGCTTTGTGAAATGTTGGAGTGCGAGCCTTATATTTCAGGGAACGTAGGCAGCGGCACGGTTCAAGAAATGTCCGAATGGGTCGAGTACATGACGTTCGACGGCGTGTCTCCGATGGCTGACCTGCGTAAGGAGAACGGACGCGAGAAGCCTTGGAACGTGAAGTACTTCGGCGTAGGCAACGAGAACTGGGGCTGCGGCGGCAACATGCGCCCTGAGTATTATGCCGACCTGTATAGAAGATACCAGACGTTCGTGCGCAATTACGGCGACAACAAAATTTACAAGATCGCTTGCGGTCCTAACGTAGACGACTATCGTTGGATGGATGTCGTTATGCGTGAGGCGCACAATCATATGGATGCTATTTCGCTTCATTACTACACCGTTCCGGGTGAGTGGACGAACAAAGGTCCAGCGACAGGCTTCACGGAAGACGAATGGTACACGACGATGAAGAAGGCGCTTTGGATGGAGGAGCTTATTACTCGTCATGAGACGATTATGGACCGTTACGATCCGAATAAGCGCGTAGGCATGATCGTCGATGAGTGGGGAACATGGTTCGATGTCGAGCCGGGCACGAACCCAGGTTTCCTCTACCAGCAGAACACGATTCGCGATGCAATCGTAGCCGGGCTTACGCTTAATATTTTCCACGATCATTGCGACCGTGTCGTTATGGCGAACATCGCGCAAGTGATTAACGTGCTGCAAGCCGTCATTCTTACGGAAGGCGAGAAAATGGTTCTGACGCCGACCTACCACGTATTCGATATGTACAAGGTGCACCAAGATGCGACTGCGCTGACAACCTCGATCAGCGGCGATGAGTACAAACGCGGAAGCCAAGCGATTCCGCAAGTATCCGTGTCCGCTTCCAAGGATGCAGAAGGCCGTATTCACGTCAGCCTATGCAACCTCGACAATGAGAACGCGGCAGATGTGGACATCGATCTGCGCGGACTAGCTGCTGCCGCTCTTAAAGTCACTGGTACAGAGCTTACCGCTTCCGTTAAGGATGCGCACAATACGTTCGAGCAGCCGGAAGCCGTTGCGCCGGCAGCATACGGGGCGTTCTCGGTTGAAGGCTCGGCCATTCGCGCGAAACTGTCCCCGATGTCGGTGACGGTGCTTGAAGTTATCGCCGAGTAGGTGCGAGATATGTCCAGCAGCGCGGGGCAGTGCAAAGGCTGCCGAGACGATTACCGTGTAACCGATGCGCAGATAGACCGCATATTGTCTGCGCCGATGTTCCAATCCGACATTTGCGTTCCTGACGATGTGTACGCGGAGCGGCTTGAGTCATGCAGCAATTGTGAGAAGTTCCAATACGGCACGACCTGTGCCGTATGCGGCTGCTTCGTACGCATCGCGGCCAAGTATAAAGACCGTGCCTGCCCGAAAGCCGGCGACAGCCGCTGGGCGAAGCATGTGTCCTAAGCCCATTCCGCATATTTCTACGACAAGCCTCCCGTTTAGTTAATGGGGGGCTTGTTTTACTGTTGGTACAATAAATAAGATGGTATTTTCATCTTATTTTGAAGTTGAATTAGTCTAAAGATCGAATTAGGATGGGAAATCCATCCTATCCTGGTTTGTGGGCCAAGATGGACGATCAACAAGCCTAGCTATTGTACTACAGGATGGGAAATTCATCTTATTGAACGTTAGGATACGAATTACTTAATATTAGGATGGAAAAAGCCGCTTAACGTAAAAAAAGCAAACGAAATTTAGCGGCTTATTAGCCCGTGGCAATGAAGAAAGAGGCAGTGCCGAACAACTCGGCACTGCCTCCTTCTGTGTATCTTACTTATAGCTCGGCAGCCAAGTGCCGTGCGCTTCGATCAGATCGTCGCAGAGCGAGACGATGTCGTCCATCGACAGCTCGGCGGACGTATGCGGATCGAGCAGCGCCGCATGGTAGATATGATCGCGCTTGCCGGTGATGGCAGCTTCGATCGTCAGCAATTGGGTGTTGATGTTGGTGCGATTCAGAGCCGCAAGCTGCGGCGGCAAGTCTCCGACGTACGTTGGCGTTACGCCGTTCGCATCGACGAGGCAAGGTACTTCCACGCAAGCTTCCTTCGGCAAGTTGGTGATGAGTCCCGTATTCATGACGTTGGCGCCGATCTTGAACGGTTTGTTCGTCTCAATGGCTTCGAAAATATAGGATGCATATTCATGGCTGCGGCAGTGCTCTAGATTGCTGTCATTAACCAGCGACTCGCGCATCGATTTCCAACCCTCGATCTGATTGACGCAGCGGCGCGGATATTCGTCCAGTGGAATGTTGAAGCGATCCACAAGCTCAGGATAACTCTTCTTAATGAAGTAAGGGTGATACTCGGCATTATGCTCGGACGATTCGGTAATATAGTAGCCGAACTTAAGCATAAGCTCGAAGCGAACCATATCGTGATGCTTTTCCTTCTGCTTCTCCGCAGCGCGGCGTTTAATTTCCGGATACAGATCGACGCCGTCTTTGCTAGCTTCGAGCAGCCAAGCCATATGATTGATGCCGGCAATATTCCATTTGACGCCGGTCGGGTCCATATCCAGGTGCTTGAACAGATCGGGCACGCATACTTGCACGCTATGGCATAGACCGACCGTGCGCACGCCTCCGTACGTATTCATGACATTCGTAAGGACGGCCATCGGGTTCGTGTAGTTGAGGAATAAGGCGTCCGGGCAAACCTCCTTGATGTCGCGGGCGAAGTCGAGCATAACCGGAATCGTACGAAGGTTGCGGAAAATGCCTCCAATGCCGACCGTATCGGCAATCGTCTGACGCAAGCCGTATTTCTTCGGAATTTCGAAGTCGGTAATCGTACAAGGATCATAGCCGCCGACTTGGATTGCATTCACGATGTATTTCGCGCCGCGAAGCGCTTCCTTACGATCTGTGTACGCTTTCACGACACAGCTGCTTCCGCTCGTTTGCTTCAGGTTGAGCAGCATTTTCTCGGAATCGCTAAGACGGACGGCATCGATATCGAATAACGCGATTTCAAATCCTTGAAGTGCGGGAGTATGCATAACGTCACCTAAAATATTTTTGGCGAAAACCGTACTGCCAGCCCCGATAAAAGTAATTTTCGACATAATCAATAATGACCTCCTGGATTAGTATAGTATGGTGTTGCTGAATTTAAAGTTGCTTGAATCGCTGCGTTAATCACAACTTCAGTATAACGAGAAGGCATTGAAATGAATATGGAATTAACGATTTTATATATGGAGTAATGTTGCATCATTTAGTATGATGTAAGCAGTTCGAATTCAGGGGGCAATCAGATGGAAACGCATCATCAATTTGCGGTATCAGTCAATTCGGCGCCTATGAAAGGCGAGATGTCCGTATTATTCAGCGGTCGAGGCAAGCCTGTCGGCGGGCATTACATTGGCCCTGCCGTACATGATCATTATTTGATCCATGTCGTGTTGGCAGGCGAGGGCGTATTTGAAACGTTAGGCGAAACTTATGTGTGCAAAGCAGGTGATGCCTTCATCATTTTCCCGGACATATTGGTAAGATATGAAGCGGATAAGGTGAATCCGTGGCAATATATGTGGGTAGCTTTCACTGGCGATATTGCAGATGCTTCACTGTCGGCAATCGGGATAACACCAGATCGGGCCGTCATTCGCGATTGCTCGCTGCAGGCGATGAAGAAGCTGTTCCGCAGCGTTAGGAGCAGTATAGAACGGGAAAGCTTCGCTTCGCTCGGAAATATGGAGGCGTCGGGCTGGCTTAGACTTATTTTGCATGAAATAGCGAGTCAGGGGGAGGGAGCGGCAGAGCATTCGGAGTCGACTGCCGGACAATCACGTTCTTACCGTCAAGTCGATCAGGCGATTCGCCTATTGACACTTCAATACGGGCAACCTCTGTCGATCGAGAGCCTCGCTCATCAACTTGGCTACCACCGGGCGCATCTGAATAAGCTGTTCAAGGAGGCGACGGGACTGTCGCCGATGCAATATTTGTTCAAGGTACGAATGAAGAAGGCAGAAGATCTGCTGGGAGGCGACTTAACGATTGCCCAGATTGCGTCATCCGTAGGCTACAACGACCCGCTCTTCTTTACGAAGCAGTTCCGCAAGTGGAGCGGGCGTACGCCAACTGATTATAGACGGACACTTGCGAGTAAAATGTAAACTTATAGCGATTAATGGAAAAAAAGCATCTTTCTCCCTGATAGATGCTTTTTCCTTTTTTTGTTGACAATACATACAATTCCGATAAAAATAGAGTGTATAAAATTTTGGAAATAAACAGAGTGGGGGAGTCAGCTATGATAGAAATGGATAACGTTAGCAAGTCGTTCGACCAAAGAGACGGAGATCGGTTTCAAGCGTTATCGAATGTTTCGTTTACGATTCGCGAAGGCGAGTTCGTATCGCTTCTTGGACCTTCCGGCTGCGGCAAGTCTACCGTGCTGAACTTGATTGCCGGATTCGAGAGCGCAACGCAAGGCACGATTAGAGTGAAGGGACAACAGATAAGCGGACCAAGCGCGGATCGTGTTGTCGTTTTCCAGGAACATGCTCTGTTCCCCTGGTTGACGGTGCTCGAAAATGTGGCGTTCGGACTTAAACAAAAAGGGTACGGGAAGAAGGAGCGGACGGAGCTGGCATTAGAGCAAATTAGGGCCGTTCACTTAAGCAAATTCACTGATCGTTATCCGCATGAGCTGTCAGGCGGGATGAAACAGAGGGCGGCAATTGCAAGAGCTCTCGTACTCAATCCGCAAATTTTGCTCATGGACGAACCGTTCGCGGCACTCGACGAGCAGACAAGGCTTGTCCTGCATCAGGAGCTGGAGGAAATATGGTTAAGAACGGGCAAAACGATTTTGTTCATTACCCACAATATTCGCGAAGCGGTCATGCTGTCCGATCGGGTGCTCGTCATGTCCACAAGACCGGGAACGATCATGAAGGAGCTTGCCGTTCGCGCGGCTAGGCCAAGGGATAGTGCCGATACGGTTCTAAACGCGGTCGAGCGGTCTGTGATGGAGCATTTGGCAGGTGAATTGGAGAAAGTCGTAAAGGAGGAGATGGGGGATGAGAATTACCGCATTAAGAAGAGCGCTATTTCTGATCGGACTTTTGGTGGCATGGGAAGCGGCATATAGAATAATCGGCTGGGAGAGCTGGAAGTTCCCGTCTCTGTTCCAGACGATCGAAGCATTTTACGACGGATTTGTTCACGGCAAACTGCTGGAAGCTATAATCGGTTCGCTTAGAAGACTCATTATCGCGTTTATCCTGTCGTTAGTCATAGGCGTATTGCTTGGTCTGCTGTTCACAAGATCAAAGCTGATCGACGACACGCTCGGTTTCATGGTTATAGCGCTTCAGACGGTGCCGAGCATCGCATGGCTTCCTTTTGCGATTATTTGGTTCGGATTTAACGACACATCGGTTATTTTCATTACGACGCTCGGCGCGACCTGGACGATGGCGATCGCAACGCGAACCGGCATCAAAAACATACCGCAAGTGTATACGCGCGCGGCGCTGACGCTCGGAACGGGGAACGGCTGGAAAATGTTCACGCAAATATTGATTCCCGCTGCGTTCCCGCATCTGATGACGGGCGTGAGGGTCGCCTGGGCTTTTGCGTGGCGTGCGCTCGTTGCCGGCGAATTGATCGCAAGAGGTGCAGGTCTTGGTCAATTGCTCCAAGACGGACGCGGACTTGGCGACACCGCGCTTATGCTGACCATTGTCATTATTATTGCTGTGTTAGGCACTGTATCCGATCATTTCTGCTTCAGAAAGTTGGAGGATAAACTACTGCTGCGCTACGGATTGGAGCATAAGTCGAAATAATGAATTTGGAAACTGGAATAAAAATTGTATAAATAAGGATTGACATAATACATAATTCCGATAGAATTAGTTGGTGTAAACAAATTCCAAATAAATAGAGTAGCGTTGAAGGGATGGTTGCGGGAGATGAAGAAAACAGCTGGTCTTATTTTATCCATTGTATTGGTATTGGTTATTTCGGCATGCGGTGGCAATAACGGGGGCAATAACGAGTCGTCAGGCAATAATAAGCCTGCAGGAGAACAGAACGGCACATCCCAGCCGGCGACGGAAGCCCCGCAGCAAACGGATGAAGCGAGCAAAGAACCGATCACGGTAACGCTTGGCATATTCAAAAACGTGACTCATGCCGCGGGTTATATTGCGCTTGAGAACGGCTATTTTCAGAAAAACTTTGGCGATCATGTGAAAATCGAAGTGCTCGCCTTCGATAACGGCTCTGATTTCTCGACGGCTCTTGCAACAGGGGAGATCGATTTCGGTTATACAGGACCTGGACCGGCGACGAACCAATTCCTTAAGAGCAATAACTTCCGGGTTGTATCCGGCGCCGACAACGGCGGAGCGGTGCTCGTAGCAGGCAAAGATTCCGGCGTCAACAGCGTGAAGGATCTCGTCGGCAAGACGATTGCGATACCGACGAAGGGCAGCACGAATGAAATATCGCTGAGGCTGCTTCTTAAGCAAGAGGGAGTGGAGGTTACTACGGACAGCTCAGGCGCACAGATTGTCGCTCGCGCTCCATCCGACACGCTTGTGGCGCTTCGCCAAAACGAGGTTCACGCTACATTGATTCCCGAACCGTGGGGGACGCAGATTGAACAGGAAGGGATTGGCAAAGTCATCGTTCCTTGGGATCAAATTCCGCCTAATAACGGGAATTATCCGCTCGTGATTTTAACAGCTAGCGACAAGTTCATCAGCGAACATCGGGATTTGGTGAAAGCGGCGATTAAATCCAATCTCGAAGCGATTGAATTCATCAAAGCCAATCCGGATCAATCTTATGAGCTGATCAATAAGCGCCTAAGCGAGCTTAGCGGCAAAGGCTTGGATCTTGAATTGATCAAAGCGGCTATTTCGCACTTGACGCTCACTTCCGATGTTAATCAGGCAGCAATCGAGGAGATGGCCAAAGTATCTATCGAAGCCGGCTATATAAAGGACATCACCGTCGATACGCTAGACTTGAGCAAGTTCATCGACACAACGCTGCTTGAAGAAGTGAAAAACGGCCAATAGAAGTATTGCAGGCCAAAATAATGAATGGCTGTCTCCGCTGGCATCGACCTGCGGGGACAGCCATTTTTGTTACCACATAGGAAAGTATATCAGGCTGGGCACCTTTTTCTAATGGACACCACGAACGCTTAGCGATCAATTAGTGCTCTGTTCATTTTCTAATGGACATCACTTAATGTTACAGGCATTTAATGAATCAATACGGTATTGATAGACCATCTTAGAGTCGTTTTTGTCCATTAGCGCCCTGAAATCAGTCAATAGTTAGTTTAACCGGCTATTTTGTCCGTTCTACTTTTATCGCAGTACCGTAGCGCCGGTCTTGCTTGTCGCTGTGCGGACGGTATGGACCTTAATTGCTGGTTTATTCTCATATCCCCATCCATCCGGACTCAACTTTGTCATGCCTCATTCAAAGTCCGCACCGAGCGACGCAAGATGAGATCGGCGGGGAGAACGATCTTCTTCCACGGCATTACCGCTTCCTTCTCTTGAATGCGCTCGATGAGCATCTGCGTGCCCATGTAGCCGAACTGATACGCTTGCTGTGCGGCGACGGTCAGGAACGGCTCCGCTTCCGAATAAGGGCCGAGATCGTCGAAGCAGACGAGCGATAGATCGCCCGGAACACTCACCCCGCGTCCGCGCAGCATTCTAAGCGTCTCCACGGCAAGTACGTTATTGCCCGCCACGATAGCGGTCGGTTTCGGATCCAACTGTTGAAACCATTGCTCCATATCGGATAGGTCGCTAACAGGGCCGAAGCTCGTTTCGAACAAGTAACTCGCATCATAGTTTAGATCGCTTAGCTTAAGTCCGTCCTGGTAGCCTTGCAGCCGAAGTCTGGCGCTGGACACGGAGGGCGAGCCGTTGACCATCGCGATATGGCGGTGACCGGCGGCGACGAGATGCGAGACCAGCTGTCTCGCGCCTTCCTTGCTGTCGCCGAGCACAATGTCGCATTCGATGCCGGGCACTTCACGGTCAAGCAGCACGAACGGCACGTTGTGCTTGCGGAGCGTCTCAAGATGCGGCAGCGACGGATCGCCGGCGGGAGCGACGAGTACGCCGTCCACGCGCGCGGTCAGTATCGTCGTAATATAATCCGCCTCCTTCTCAAGGCTCTCGTCGCTGTTGCCGAACAGCAGCCGATAGCCGTACCTTTTGGCAGCATCCTCCGCACCGCGCGATAGCGTCGTGTAGAACGGATTCATGATGTCGGTAATAAGCAGGAACAGCAGCTTGGTTTGCTGAAGGACGAGGCTGCGCGCCGTTTGGTTCGGCACATAGTTCATTTCCTCCATCACACGCTTTACCTTTGCGCGCGTCTTCTCACTGATTTTCCCCGTGTTATTGATAACTCTAGAAACGGTCATTGCCGATACATTCGCTTTGGCCGCTATATCATAGATCGTAACCATCCCATTAACCCCTTAACGTTAGCTTCCGCATGTTCTTTGATTTCTCTTACATACTATCATAACGAAAACTAGTCGTTGACAGCAACCGTTTTGCTTGTTATTTTAAGGTTATCGGTAACATTATTTTGAACCTATGGAGGTTGTTCTGACATGACAGAAGCAAATAATCGGTTTCAAAGCGGTTTTCCTAAGATCGGCATTCGCCCGACTATTGACGGTAGACGCAAAGGGGTAAGGGAATCGCTGGAGCAGCAGACGATGAACATGGCTATCGCAACGGCCGAGCTTTTGTCGGCTAATCTGCGTTATCCGAATGGCGAGCCAGTGGAATGCGTGATAGCGGATACATGTATCGGCGGCGTTGCGGAGGCGGCTGCTTGCGCGGATAAGTTCCTCAAAGCAGGCGTAGGGGTATCGATAACCGTAACGCCTTGCTGGTGTTATGGAACGGAAACGATGGATATGGACCCTTCCATTCCGAAAGCAGTATGGGGCTTCAACGGAACAGAGCGTCCGGGCGCTGTGTATCTCGCTGCCGTATTGTCCGGTTATGCGCAAAAAGGGCTTCCGGCATTCGGCATCTATGGCGAGCATGTGCAAGATGCGGGCGATACATCGATTCCTTATGACGTGAAGGATAAGCTGATCGGCTTCGCAAAAGCGGGTCTTGCAGTTGCTATCATGCGCGGCAAATCGTATTTGTCGATGGGTTCGGTGTCCATGGGTATTGCCGGTTCGATCGTAAACGATGCATTCTTCCAAGAATACCTCGGCATGCGCACGGAATATATCGATATGAGCGAGTTCGTAAGACGTATGGAAGAAAATATATATGACGGCGTAGAATTCGAGAAAGCGCTTACGTGGGTTAAGGAGAATTGCATCGAGGGTAAGGACAACAATCCCGACCATTTGCAGACATCCCGCGAGCGTAAAGATAGAGACTGGGAAACGGTTGTGAAAATGACGCAAATCGCGCGTGATCTCATGGTTGGCAATCCGCGTCTGGCAGAGCTTGGCTTCGGGGAAGAGGCAATGGGACATAATGCGATCGTCTCCGGCTTCCAAGGGCAGCGGCAATGGACGGACCATTTTCCAAACGGCGACTTCATGGAAGCTATGCTGAACTCTTCGTTCGACTGGAATGGCATTCGCGCTCCGTATATGGTAGCGACGGAGAACGACAGTCTGAACGGCGCAGTCATGCTGTTCGGCTATCTGCTTACGAATACGGCGCAAATCTTCGCGGACGTTCGCACCTACTGGAGTCCGGAGTCGGTTGAGCGCGTTACTGGCTATAAGCTGACAGGAGAAGCGGCAGGCGGTCTGCTTCATTTGATCAACTCCGGACCTGCGGCGCTGGACGGAACAGGTCAACAATCGAAGGACGGGAAGCCTGCGCTTAAGCCATTCTGGGAGATTAGCTCCGAGGAAGCGCAAGCATGTCTCGATGCGACTTCATGGCGGCCGGCATCGGTCGAGTATTTCCGCGGCGGCGGCTATTCCTCCGACTTCCTGACGAAGGGCGGCATGCCGATGACCATGTCCCGCATCAATCTCGTGAAAGGAATCGGTCCTGTGCTCCAAATCGCGGAGGGTTATTCGGTCGAGCTGCCGGACCTTGTTCACGATACGCTTGATGTACGGACGGACTCGACATGGCCGACGACTTGGTTCGCTCCTATCGTCACAGGAGAAGGTGCGTTTAAGTCGGTATATGAAGTGATGAATAATTGGGGTGCTAATCACGGCTCGATCAGCTATGGACATATCGGCGGCGATCTCATTACGCTAGCGTCGATGCTGCGTATTCCAGTCAATATGCATAACGTGCCGGAGGATCGTCAATTCCGTCCTCGTGCATGGGGCTTGTTCGGCACAGCCGATTCGGAAGGCGCCGACTATCGCGCTTGCAACAACTTTGGACCGCTTTATAAATAATACAAACGATGTACTCATGGAGGGTATCAAATGAGCAGCTTAGCCATTCGCGTAGAATTATGCAAGTATGCCCGCAAGACGGTCACGAATAAGCTCGTTGTCGGACCAGGCGGCAATATTAGCGCAAGGCATGAAGGTAAAATGTATTTGTCCCCAAGCGGTTTCGCTTTGGATGAGGTCGAACCCGAGCAATGGGTCGAGGTCGATATCGAGTCGGGCGAAATAACGGATATCGGTCTGCGTCCATCCTCGGAGGTGCTCATGCATCTGTACGCGTATCGGGCCAATCCGAACATGGGTGCAATCGTGCATACGCATCCGCCTTATTGCATCGCCTTCACGCTTGTTGAACAGGAGCTGCCAATTATGTTCCCGGACCAAGCTGCGTTAGTGGGCAAGACGTTATACCTCCCTTATGTGTTGCCGACGACCGACAAGCTGGCTGACGCCTACGTTGAGGTCGCGGGTCAAGCAAGCTCGGTATTGCTTGGCAATCACGGTCTCGTGACGTCGGGCCGCAACCTGCGCGAGGCGTATTATCGGACCGAGGTCGTGGAGGAGAGCGCAAAAATTTTCTTAATAGCTAAAGCGATCCGAGAGCCGAAAGTGCTCACGAAAGAAGAGTTCGAAGAAATCGCTTCGCTGGAGAGCGAAGCTTACCGCATCCAATTGCTGCAAAAGATGAAATGACGGTCGGGAGGTCGAAAGGATGAATAAGCTGGCATCCGTGCTCGCATTCGACCTTGGCGCGAGCAGCGGCAGAGCGTTGATCGGCGAGCTTATCATGGGGGATGGCGATGGCGGGCCGAAGCTTAAGGTTACCGAAATTCATCGTTTTCCGAATGATGCGATAGCGGTAGGCGGACATCTGCACTGGGATATATTACGACTGCTGCAAGAGCTGAAGTCGGCGATTCGCCGGGCTTTCCAGGACGGCTTCGAGCCGCAAACGTTCGGCATCGACACATGGGGCGTCGACTTCGGGCTGCTGGATTCGAACGGTGAGCTGCTCGGCAATCCGTATCATTACCGTGATCCGCAGACCGAAGGAATCGTAGAAGAGCTCTCAGCGCTTATTGGCAAGGAAAGCCTTTATGAGCAGGGCGGACTGCAATTCATGCCGTTCAATACGATTAATCAGCTCTATGCGATGAAGAAAGCAGGTTCCCCTAAGCTTGAGGCGGCGCACGCCCTGCTGCTAACGCCGGATTTGCTGACCTACTTCCTTACGGGAGCGAAAGTAAACGAGTTCACAATGGCGACGACAACGCAGCTGTTGCTGCCTCAGACTAAAGCATGGAACGTGGACCTGATGGATCGGCTAGGCATTCCAAGCAGACTGTTCCAAGCTTTGATTAAGCCTGGAACGCGTATTGCTCCGCTAACTTCAGCGGTATGCTCGGAGCTCGATGTTCCGCCAATCGAGGCGGTTGCCGTCGGGACGCATGATACAGAGTCAGCCATTGCGGCCATTCCGGCTATCAGCGACGAACCGTTCGCCTATATTGTAAGCGGCACATGGTCGCTGCTTGGAAGCGAGCTGCAGCATCCTGTTGTGACGCCAGAGGCGATGGCGCTTGATTTCTCGAATGAAGGCGGCGCTTGCGATACGTATCAGTTGATTAAAAATATTATGGGTTTATGGATTGTGCAAGAGTGCAAGCGTGAATGGGAAGAGCAGGGTTCCACGCTCGGCTTCGGCGAGCTTGTTGAGCTGGCCAAGGAAGAATTGCCTTATCGCAGCCTGATACAGCCCGATAATCATTTGTTCTATGCGCCTGGCGGCATGATTGCTAGAATTCAAAGTTATTGCGAAGATTCCAGTCAGCCTGTTCCGCAGACGAAAGGTCAGATCATGCGCTGCGTCATTGAAAGTCTCGCATTTCGTTATCGGCAAGTGCTTGGACAATTGGAGTCCTTGACGGGTCATTCGTTCGGCGGGCTGCATATGGTTGGCGGCGGCATTCAAAACGAGCTGCTTTGTCAGTTCACGGCCGATGCGATCGGCAGGCCGGTATGGACCGGCCCGGTTGAAGCAAGCGCGATTGGCAATATGCTCATGCAGCTTGTGTCGCTAGGACATTGTGCCGACTTGAAGGAGGCCCGCACTTTGGTCGCCTCATCGTTTCCAGGAGGCGTATATTTGCCTGCGGCTGAGCCAGCCGAGATTACTCGTTTGGAGACGGCGTATGAACGGTTTGCTCAGTTGCACTAAGGAGAGGAGTCTGCAAAGATGTTAATCGGAATTCCGAGCAATCTTTCACCTGAGCTGCTCAAGGTGCTCATGGAGATGGGACATAGCGATGAGATTGTGCTTGCTGACGGTAATTTTCCCTCAGCAAGCCATGCCCAGCAGCTCATACGCGCAGACGGACATAACATACCGGAGCTCCTGGATGCTATTCTTCAGCTGTTCCCGCTCGATCAATATGTGCAGAAGCCTGCGGCGCTTATGCAAGTCGTTGCAGGCGACACAGTGGAGACGCCGATATGGGGACAGTATGGTTCGATCATTACAAAGCGAACCGGTCTAGATTCGCCGTTTGAGGAAGTGGAGCGTTTCGCATTCTACGAACGCGCAAAGAAGGCGTATGCGATTGTTGCGACGGGCGAAAGCGCATTGTATGCAAATCTCATATTGAAAAAAGGCGTCATTGCCGCCGAGAACTGAATATTTTAATCGAAGCTAGCGTGATTAACGAAAGCCGTGAGCAGGAACATGATCCTGTTCACGGCTTTTTGTCATGGATAATTATGCAAGGTCGCGCAAATGCTACTAATAATGTCCGAACTGCACTAGAGCCCCGGCGGATCAGGAGATGAGCATTTGCCAATTTTTCATGGTATGAAAAAAAAGAAACATGTCTATAAGTCGACGGATACGCCACCCAGTCAATTTCTTGCAAGCCATAAAGATGATCTGATTAGTGGAAGCCTCGAGGATACAATAGTGTTCATTACGAAGCTGATCGGGTCGAACACGGATCTGACTACACGGCGTTTTCGCATTTTCGGTCAGTATGAAGCAGCTTTATTTTATTATACGAATCTCGTTAACCATACGAATATTAACGTAGATATCATGAAACCGCTCATGTATAAGCCAAGCCATTTGTCGGACAAAGCTATCGCGGTTGAAGAGTTGCAAGACATTATCATTAATGACACGTTATATCAAAGCGAAGCATTGCTGGAGAACAAAGTCGCTTTGCTTGTGGACGGTATACTGCGCGGCGGTACGATCGTCGCTATCGAAGGCATCGACCAGGCAATCGTAATCGGAACTCGCCAGATCGAGTCGCGGAGCATCGACCAGCCCGCAACGGAGCAAGTTATTCGAGGACCGCGCGAAGGCTTTGTCGAGTTGCTCGGCACGAACATATCGCTCATCCGCTACAGACTGCAATCGCCGGATTTGCGCATCGAATCGTCGGAGATCGGGCAGAGGACCAAATCCAAAGTCGCCGTATGTTATATGGACGGGATTACGAATCCCGATCTAGTTAAGGAAGTGAACAGCCGTTTGTCTAAGATCGATATCGACGGCGTGCTCGATTCCGGTTACTTGGAGCAATTCATCGAAGACAACCATTTTTCTCCGTTCCCCCAAGTTCAATATACGGAACGTCCGGACAAGATTGTTGCCAACTTGCTGGAGGGAAGGGTTGCTCTTCTCGTAGACGGATCGCCGCTCGCGCTCGTTGTACCGACCGTATTCAACCAGTTCTATCAGACGGTAGAAGACTATACGGAACGATATTTGTTGATGAGTGCCATACGGCTGGCTAGGCTCGTCGCGCTTGTATTCTCGCTCATATTCCCATCTTTGTACGTAGCGATCATTTCCTTCAATCCCGAGCTCATCCCGACGGAATTCGCGGTAGCGGTAGCGGGAGGACGAGCAGGCGTGCCGTTTCCTGCCGTAATCGAAGTGCTTATAATCGAAACGTCGATGGAAGTATTGCGAGAGGCAACGATCAGGCTGCCGCAGCAGGTCGGCGGCGCGCTCTCCATCGTCGGCGTGCTCGTCATTGGACAAGCGGCTGTAGCAGCGGGATTTGCGAGTCCGATTACGGTCGTCATCATCGCGTTAACGACAATCGGATCTTTCGCCACGCCTGCTTACAATGCGGCGCTAGCCTTACGGCTGCTTCGGTTTCCGTTAATATTTATGGCCGGTATATTCGGGCTGTACGGCATTATGATCGGATTGATTCTGATTGCCAATCATCTGCTGTCGCTTCGCTCATTCGGAGTGCCTTACTTAAGTCCGCTTGTACCGGGAAATTATGGCGGCATGAAGGATCTGATCGTTCGCGGCCCGTTGTCATGGTTAAAGAAACGGCCGTATTTCCTTCAGACGGTTGAAAGAACGAGAATCAAAGAACAGCCGAAGCAGCCGTCGCCTTCCGGACGTGAGCCGGAGCTGCTGAAGCCGGCCAAAGACAATCATTATGGAGAGTGAGAACCATGGAGCAGACACGTCAAATAACGGCCATCCAGGCAGGCGCCATTATGGGCAGTACGGTCATCGGCGTCGGCGTATTGCCGCTGCCCTTGTTTGCCGTCCGCGCTGCTGATTCCGCAGCGCCTCTCATTACGTTGATCGGCTTGCTTATCGGATCGATAAGCCTTTCGATTGTCATTTGGCTTGGTATCCGGTTTCCTCGGAAGACGATTATTCAATACAGCGAGGACCTCATAGGCAAGTGGCTGGCTGCGATCGGAAGTTTCGCTATTATTGGATTTTTTGCCGTATTGACATCTTTGGCGGCCCGTGAATTCGGTGAAGTGGTTGTAACCTCGGTTCTCAAAACGACGCCGGTCGAGGTAACGGTCATCGTCATGCTGCTTCTCGCTGCGATCGCGACAAGAAATGCAATTACGACATTCGCTTATATGCATTATTTTTATTTCCCGCTTTTGCTCGTACCGGGGCTGCTGATCGTAGTACTCTCTTTGAAAAACGCGGAGCCGATCAATCTTCAGCCGATATGGTTTCAGCATCCTCAGGGTGTCATGAGAGGCGTGCTGATGATCGCGGCTCTTTTTCAGGGCAACTTTATTATGACGATGATTATTCCTTCCATGATCGCACCGCGCAAGGCGATAAAGTCCGGATTGTGGGGAATGTGCATCGGGGGCGGGCTGTACGTCGTAATCGTGGCGGCAGCCGTCGGCGTATTCGGTGCAGAGGAGATCAAAAACTTACTTTGGCCGACGCTCGAGCTGGCCAAAGCGACCTCTCTGCCAGCTAACGTACTTGAACGTCTCGACGCTGCTTTTCTGGCTGTATGGGTTACAGCCGTATTTACGACTTTGCTGACGAGTTACTTTTTGACGATCTATGCAACGCGGCAGTTATTCCGCTTGGCTGATCACAGGATGCTTTCTTTCTTCATGCTTCCTTTCGTATTCGCAATGGCCATGATGCCTCAAAACATTGTGCAGATGTATAAAATTGTCGAGTTGGTAGGTCAGATCGGCTTATGTATTACAATCGGTTATCCTGCCTTGCTCATCTTGATTTCGCTTATACGCAAGAAGAGAGGGAAGCCTGTTGCCAATCAATAGGACCATCAAACAAGTTCATACTTTAATATTGATCCTATTCGTTACAACGCTGCTTACGGGCTGCTGGGATCGAATCGAAATTGACGAGCGCGCCGTCGTATTAGGCGTTTCCATCGATAAGGCGGTTGAAGACGAGGAAGAGATGGAGAGCGAGGTTACTCATGTCGAGGGCTCATTGCCTGCACCGGGCAAAGATATGGTGCATGTAGCGATCCAGATCGCTTTACCGGGAAGAATTCCGCTTGGACCGGGCGAGAGCGGCGGAGCAAGCGGGAATCCAAGGCAGACGCTTTGGGTCGTCGACGTCTTCGGGCACTCCATCGACGACGCGTTCATGAACTTGCAGCAGCAGGTGTCGAGCCGATTATTTTTCGGCCATCTGCGCGTCATTGTCATTTCCGAAGAAGTGGCCAAACGAGGCCTCGAGAATATTAACGATTATTTCCGTCGCAATTCCGAAGTTCGTAGAATGGCATGGCTGATGGTGTCCAAGGGAAAGGCGATTGAGCTTATGAAAGCTTCGCCCAAGCTGGAGCGAATCCCGACGCTGTATTTGATGTCCACCTTGGACGAAGGGATCAAAATGGGGAAGTTCCCGAAGGATTATATCGGAATATTTTGGAGTAATATTTCCAAGAAAGGGCAAGAAGGCTTCCTTCCGTATGTCGAGCTTAAAAAAAGCGATAACGTCGAGATCAAAGGGTTGGCCTACTTTAAAGGCCAGAAGATGGTGGGGGCTACCAAGCCGATCGAAATCGCCGGTTACTTAGGACTCAGGGGAATTAATCCTGCGGGGTATCGGGCGGTCATCAAGCTGGACAACCTCTCCAGTACCGTAATCACGAGCGCTGCGCACCGCAGCTCGAAGATCAAGGTTCAGATCAAAAACGGCGTGCCTCATTTTGCGGTTGACGTCATGCTGGAAGTGAACGTGGAGGAGATTATCGGGGGCGAAAGCATATCCATGGACAATCTCGGTTTTTTGACCGAGGTCGAACAGAAGCAGGGGGAAGCATCCGTCAAATTTTATGAAAACATTATCAAAAAAACGCAGCAGAAGAAATCCGATATATTCGGCTTCGGCGAATATGTCAGGGCCAAAGAGCCTGGATACTGGAAACGGCATATCGGATCAAAGGAGAAATGGGAGTTGCTCTATCCGGAGTCAACCTTTGATATCCATGTCGTTACGAAAATCCGTCGGATTGGCATGAAGGCGAAATAAATAGACGCGGGGCGGGCATGGAGGCGTATTGCGAAGATGATAGGCAGCGGATATACGACCAGTTATCTCATTTATGCGATCTTTTTGGCTCTGACCTGCGGCGTGCTCATTTTGCAGGTTGATGTAAGAGGGTTTACGAAAAACAATATGGCGAAGGAGCGAAAAGTATCTCGCGTGCTCGGGTGGCTGTTGATCGTGACAGGATTGACCTTGTACATCGTCGATTTGTTCCTGAAATAAGTATTTCACGTTGCCTGATTTTGTAGTAGCATTTAGATAACCTTGATCTTCCAGGGATTGGACGACGTGATGGAAGGAGCATATATCGGTATGGGAAAACAATTCGATTCCATGCTGCCGCAGCATGAACAATTTATCGCGAAGCAGCATATTTTTTTCGTAGGCTCGGCTCCGTTATCGGAGGAGGGAAATGTTAATCTTTCTCCTAAAGGACATGATGCTTTACGTGTGTTATCGCCAAATCGGGTTGCTTATTTGGACATGACGGGAAGCGGCAATGAAACGAGCGCTCATATTATGGAGAACGGAAGAGTTACCATTATGTTTTGTGCGTTCGACGGGGCACCGCTAATTTTGCGATTATACGGCAAAGGTGCCGTTATACTGCCTGGTACGGAGCAGTGGGAGCAGCTATATCCGTTGTTTAATCCGCTTCCGGGAGCGAGGCAGATCGTGACGATCGATATCCATAAGGTTCAGACGTCCTGCGGCTTTGCCGTGCCATTCATGGAATACTCGAGTGACCGGGATACGCTGAAGCGCTGGGCGGAGCAGAAAGGGCCTGAAGGGATGGAAGATTATTGGCAGGAAAAAAACATGCGGAGCATCGACGGAATGCCTACGCATTTAAGTATGAGAAGCTAAATATAGCAAGGGCAATGCAGAGGACGTAAGCGGTCATGCTGCATTGCCCTTTTTTTTATGCGATTAGAAGCATGTGAACGACTCTACGAGATTGAGGTCGTAACCCGCATACATCCAGAAAAATCCGTTCCATCTAAAGCCGGCAACCGAATTGCGGCCCACGAAGACCGGGAAATACCAGAACTGATTGCCGTTTCTGAGCCATATATACGTATTGCGGAACAAGCATCTGCGAATGGCTCCCGGATCAACGGCGAACGCGGTAGCCTGCGGCCGCGGCGGAACGAATTGGGGCGGCGGCGCTGTAGGTGCCTGCGATCCCGATGGGCCTGAAGGGCCCGGAGGACCCGGAGGACCTGGCGGAGGCGATGGAGGACCGAATGGCGGTGGCGGAGGCCCCGGCGGTCCGAACGGCGGCAATCCGCCGCCTTGCGAGCCCGGCGGTCCGAATGGCGGCAATCCGCCGCCCTGCGAACCCGGCGGTCCGAATGGAGGAAATATTGACATGTTGATTCACTCCTTATTAGTAGGCGCATTCCATTGTTCTTCATGAGCAAGACAAACGTCTATGCATAAAGCTGGTGTATTGTATGCGAATGCCCTTAATGGAGTGATTCATTCGTATAGAAGTCGTGCTCTTGGTTTCCGATAGGCGGGAATACGGAGGGAGGAGGTTATCTCAGTTACTTTATGTTGCTGATTGTTACGGACCGAGTTGACGCTAAATGGTGAAAAGTAGGTAATTTACGCAAGTTGCGGACATGGCAGGACTTAACGGAGGCATTGGGCCTCCGATTTGTTTGTTTTTGATTAGTTAGAGTCATATCGGTCCGCAACATCACGATTACTCTCCAAAATGGTGCAATACGCGCATCTGAGTCCGTAACGGAAGTTGGAGAATCGTTGGAGGGTAGCTAGCCTTGGTTTTAACACATTTCCTTCGC
>NZ_JBANSP010000047.1:0-22827 GCF_037167145.1 Paenibacillus sp. YIM B09110
CTCAAACACACCACAGTTTGTTGAATAGAGCTATATTCTAGCTCTATTCCGCTCAGCACCCCGTTCGTATGCCCACTTTCGCCGCTCTTCCTTGCAGATAGAGATACTTTCTATCTCTATCTGTCTCAAACACACCACAGTTTGTTGAATAGAGCTATATTCTAGCTCTATTCCGTTCAACACCCCCGCCGCATGCACACTTTCACCGCTCTCCCTTGCTAATAGAGATACTTTCTATCACTATCTGTCTCCAGCACACCCCAATTTGTTGAATAGAGCTGTTTTCTAGCTCTATTCCGTTCAACACCCCCGCCGCATGCTCACTTTCGCCGCTCTCCCTTGCAGATAGAGATACTTTCTATCTCTATCTGTCTCAAACACACATCGATTTGTGGAATAGAGATGTTTTCTAGCTCTATTCCATTCAGCAACCCCGCCGCATGCACACTTTCGCCGCTCTCCCTTGCCGATAGAGATACTTTCTATCTCTATCTGTCTCAAACACACCTCGACTTGTTGAATAGAGCTATATTCTAGCTCTATTCCGCTCAGCAGCACCACCGTATGCTCACTTTCGCCGCCAACCTTGGCCGATAGAGACACTTTCTATCTCTATCTGTCTCCAGCACACCCCAATTTGTTGAATAGAGCTGTTTTCTAGCTCTATTCCGCTCAGCAGCCCTATCACAACCGAAGCTTTACCGCCTTCTCCGTCAGGCGGTAAGCACGAATCCGCTGACTACCCGAGGCCGGTTCAATAAGATGTAGGTTTCTGAGTTGTTTCAGGTACTTTTGAATAGATGCGTGACACACACCTACCCTCAGCCTCGCCTCCTTCGGACCAAACACAAATCCTGGCCCCTGCTTGACCGCCCATCTGAGCAGTTCGCATGTGCTCGCAGGCAGATTTAGCTCTTCAACTGGCTGGCGCCCCACTCCGTAGAGCTTCCCTAGCAGTTGTTGAATGAATTGCTGGCATTGCCTGGGCTTATCAACAATGTCGTCGTAAGAGAATCGAATCACTTTCCACTCATCCAACACTAGCTGGTTCTGTCTGAATCGATCGTCTCCGAACGTTCTGCGCGACGCATGCCTTTGATGTGTGTTGTAGCCATCTATTTCGATTGAAACACGATAATCGCCGCGAATATAAGCAAAATCAAGAAATCGGCTGCCGTCCCGATAATCGTTCACCTCATATTCGGGATGGAGCTCGTCCAAGTTGCCAACAACCGGCCACCAAACGCTCTTAATAAAGGAATTCTCCCCATGGTCATTCCGTTCAACTAATCTACGTCTGCGCTCACTATTAACATCACGTCTCCCAATATGCAGCTCGATCCACTTGCTGTATGCCTGATCAACTGCAACTGCACTTGCACTTACATTTACTTTCCCGCCGCTATTCAACAGCCTCACACTCTCCACACGTTCCATCTTCTTCCACACTCCCTATTAGCTAGTTTACAAGCGTAAATCGCATCGCCGTCCTTGGCGGCATAAGCTTTTGTTTCGCGTTGAAATATAGGCAGCAGTATACGAGTGAAACTTATACTTTCCTATATTTTCAGAAAAAAACACCGTTCTTCCCGGACGTATAGTCCAAGGATGAACGGTGTGCTTCACCAGATGTATCTATGTCATTCTACTTTCTTCGCTAAAAAATATCGTTCATAGTCCCTATCATTATATATCATTGCAATAGCGCAGTCAGTAACGCAACTAGCCGAAACCTACACCAGCAACCTTAAGCCCGGAACAACCCATACCCGTTCAGAGGAACAATCGGGTTCGTATCCTGCAGTAATCCTTCCGAGCGCGCACCGTAAGCGACGTCAACGAGCCAGCGGGTGAAGCCTGCTACGTTCATCGTCTCCATCTCCTGCAAGGAGAAAAAGCCGGCCGCATCAACCTCCACGCCGTCCGGCGTCGGCTCCCCGCTTACATAGTCCATATCAAAAGCGATGTAAATGTTATGAATGCCCCGAGGCTGATCGCGAAGCGCGACTACGCTCTTCACAGCCGCTTCGACGCCGCATTCCTCCTGCACCTCCCGCCTAATGGTCTCCTCGATCGGTTCGAGCTGCTCGATATAGCCGCCCGGATTCGTCCAGTAGCCTTTGCCAGGCTCTTGCGCCCTGCGAACAAGAAGGAGCTTATCCTCCTTCATGACAAGCGCCCCGACGCCGATGCTGTAGTTGCCCCAATGCACGTAGCTGCAAGCCGTACACGCTCTTCTGACCGTGCCGTCAACATCTCGCGACTCCATTTTGCTTCCGCAAGTAATGCAAAAATTAACTTCCACCTCTGTCACCTCTATCCTCAAGTAAGTCTTCTCTTCCATCAGCTGTTACCGAGCAACCCGCCCTTAATTCTTAGGCAGTCGGTAGACAGCCAGCGGCTTGCCATTGCGGAACGGACTGCTGATCTCATCCAGCTCGTTCATAAGCCCCGCATCGAGCTGCAGCTCGGCGCTCAGCAGATTGTCCTCCAGCTGCTGCTCGCGCGTAGCGCCGACGATTACCGTCGAAACAGCTGGTCGGTTCATTAGCCAAGCGAGCGACATAATGCCTGGGCTGATGCCCGCCTGTTCGCCAAGCGCTGCGACTTGATCGCTAAGCGCAAGCGTCTGCTCGGTTATGAAGCGGCCGAAGCTCGGATCAGTCTGACCGCGCGACCCTTCGGGGGCCTTGTCCGCAGCACTATATTTCCCGGTCAATATCCCCCCTGCAAGCGGGAAATAAGGAATAATGCCGACGCCTTGATCCAGGCACATCGGAATCAGCTCCTTCTCCGGCGTCCGGTCTGCAAGCGAATAGCTCGTCTGTGTCGAGACGAACCGATTCAGGCCAAGCCGATCGCTGATGCCAAGCGCCTTCATCAGCTCCCATGCATAATAATTGGAAGCTCCAATATAACGAACCTTACCCGATCGAATCATATCCTCAAGCGCGCGCAGCGTTTCCTCTAGCGGCGTTTCCGGATCGAACGTATGTATTTGATACAGATCGACATAATCCGTCTTAAGCCGCTTCAAGCTTTGCTCCAGCTCCGTCTGCAAATGATACCTCGACGAACCTCGCTCATTGTCGCCAGGCCCCCTGACAAGTCCTGCTTTCGTCGCTAATACGACCTGCTGCCGCTTGCCCACAAGCGCCTCGCCAATTAGCCGCTCGGATTCAGTGCCGGCATAAATGTTAGCCGTATCGATAAAATTAATGCCCCGCTCTATTGCTAAGTCTATGATCCTCTTCGACGTATCGCCGTCGGCCCGCTTGCCGAAAGCGTTCGTGCCGAGGCCAAGCGCGGAAACCTTCAAGCCGCTGTTGCCCAATCTGCGATATTGCATAATTTGCACCGCTCCCTCTGTCTATGAAATACCTTTATTATACTGCAATCTGCGGACGATTCCACACTTGTCCTTGCGCGCACGTCTATGCCCGTCCCCTCTACCTAAAGAACTCCCCTCCATGATGTGTTAATATGAGAAAAACACCTATCGAAGTTCTTCGAGGATTCACTTCCCTATACTTTTCAAAATAAAAGCGAACACAAAGGACTGAACAAAAGGCTATGAGCTTTCGATTAACGAAGCGTATTATCAAATTATTATGCGGAGAGACAGCTTATGAGAGAGGCGAAGCCCTTCATCAGGGAGGAAGCGTGACGCTAACCCAGGAAGACGCCGCTGCCCCAGGCTTCACTCACAGCTACGAAGCTGTCGTTCATGGCAATAACCGCTATCATATAACCGTTCATATTGACGGCAACGGAGACGTTGACGCCGAATGCTCCTGTCTTGCCTTCTTTTCGTCCGATAAGCTGTGCAAGCATGTTGCAGCTGTGCTGCTGCATATCCACGAGCAGCACTTCGGCGATGACTCGCCGATCCATTCCTATTCCTATCTAGATGGGCAAGACAGCCGCCCCTCTTTCACCGACAGGGCCAATAGCCGTACCGCTCACGCTCGGCGTTCCTCCAACCCGCATGCCAAAGAAGAAGAGGATAGCCAGCGAATCGTAAGCGGCTTGCTAGGCTTATTCGGAGACAAGCCAGTCAGGCCGACCGGTGCCGGAGCGCTATTCGATTCCAGAACGCGGCTGGAGACGGAGTTCACCTTGAAGCTGCACGAATACGGCCAGCGCAAGCTGATGTTCGGCATTGAGCTGAAGGCTGGGCCTGCTCGTCGACCTTACATCGTTCAGCGAATCAGAGACTTTCTTCATTCCATAGAGCGCAGGAAGCCATACCCGTTCTCGAAACATTTCACCTATGATCCAGCCGTCCATAGCTTCCGTGCAGAGGATGATGCGGTGCTGCAGCTGCTTATCCGTATTTACCGGAATGAAGCTTTGATTCGGGAGACTGCACTCGGCTACTCCGGCAATAACCGCGTCGCGGGCGGAGACCGTATGCTGCTCCTGCCTCCCGCTTCTTGGGAAGAGCTGCTTCCGGTGCTTCGCCAAGCGGGAACAGCAAAGCTAGAGCAGGACGGCCGCCTCTACGAAGGCATTGCCGTCTCCGATGAAGCCATTCCGCTGCAGTTCCGCTTCGACCAAGCGGAAGCCACCTCAACCGATGCTGATAGCTGCCGTCTTGAGGTGCAAGGGATTGATCAGATCGCCGTTATGGCAGACTATGGGCTCGTCTTATCGGAGGGCAAGCTGCTGCAGACAACAGCGGACCTATGCAGCCGCTTGGCCGAGTTGAAGCTGATGCTCGATCAGACGGACAATCAGCATATTACGATTACGCCCTCGCAGATCGAGCCTTTCATGGAGAAGGTTATACCAGGCTTAATGAAGCTTGGCACGGTTCATATCTCCGAGGCGGTCTCCGAGCGAATCATGCAGGTCCCGCTTAAGGCTAAGCTCTATCTCGACCGCATCAAGGATCGGCTGCTGATCGGCATGGAATTCCATTACGGCCGCTTCGTCATTAACCCGCTGAACAGCGAATCGGCGAAGCGCGCTTCGGACCGCATTATTATGCGCGACGGCGAGCAGGAACGGCGCATTATGGCGCTTATGGAGCAAGAGAGCTTCGGCAAAACAGAAGGCGGCTTCTTCATCGACGACGAGGACGCGCAATACGATTTTCTATATCATATTGTTCCTGAGCTGGAGAAGCTTGCCGAGATTCATGCTACCGGCGCCGTCAAGCTTAGACTGTTCAACGAGCATCCCCCGCCTCGCGTACGAATAGATGTCGACGAGCGAACGGACTGGCTCGCCTTTACCTTCAATATTGACGGCATTCCTGAAAGTGAGATTAAAGGCATTCTCAAGTCGCTCAGCGAGAAACGCAAATATTACCGAATGCCGGGCGGCGGCCTCATACCGCTCGAAACCGAGCAGTTTCAAGAAATCATTAAGCTCATCAATGAGCTTGGTTTCGTAAGCGACGAGCTTCTCGGCAAATATGGAGCGCATCTGCGCGTACCGGCCGTTCGCGCCCTTCGCCTGCTTGACCGGCAGACGCGAGGCGATACGGTCAAGCTCGGCAAGTCGCTGCGTCAACTGCTCGACGACATGCGCAATCCGGACAATCTTGAATTTGCCGTTCCCGAGTCACTCGCACCCATCCTGCGGGACTATCAAATCTATGGCTACCAATGGATGCGTACCATCGCCCATTATCGATTCGGCGGCATCCTAGCTGACGATATGGGTCTTGGCAAAACGATCCAGAGCATCGCGTTCATCATTTCCATGCTGCCCGAAATCCGAAGCGAGGGGCTTCCGGCTATCGTCGTCTCACCGGCTTCGCTAACGTACAATTGGCTTAACGAGTTCCATCGTTTCGCTCCGGATGTGCGCGTCGTCATCGCCGACGGCACGAAGGAGGAGCGCAATGACATCGTCAGCCAGGCCGCAACCGCCGCGCAAACGGACGTCATCATTACGTCATACCCGCTGCTGCGCAGAGACATCCTGCACTATGCGGATCAAGCGTTCCATACGCTCATCCTAGATGAAGCGCAAGCGTTCAAGAACTACGCGACCCAGACGGCTGGGGCCGTCAAAGCGCTGCAAGCGCGGCATCGCTTCGCGCTGACGGGCACGCCCGTCGAGAACGGCTTGGAGGAGCTATGGTCGATATTCGACGCCGTATTTCCCGGGCTGTTCCCCGGCCGCCGGCAGTTCGGCGAGATGCAGCGCGAGACAATCGCAAAGCGCATCCGGCCCTTCCTCCTGCGCCGCTTGAAGCGCGACGTACTTGGCGAGCTGCCGGAGAAGATCGAAACGATTCAGACGTCCCAGCTGTTGCCGGAACAGAAGAAGCTCTACGTCGCCTACTTGGCCGAGCTGCGACAGGACACGGTGCAACATCTTAACAAGGACAGCTTCAATAAACATCGCATTCGCATCCTGGCAGGCATTACAAGGCTTCGCCAACTATGCGATCATCCCGCATTGTTCGTGGAGGGCTACCAAGGCAGCTCTGCCAAGCTGGAGCAATTGCTGGAGATCATCGAGGAATGCCGGAGCGCGGGCAAGCGGCTGCTCATCTTCTCGCAGTTCACCCAGATGCTTGGCATCATCAGGCGCGAGCTTGACTACCAAGGCATCTCCCACTTCTATCTCGACGGCAGCACACCCGCTGCCGAGCGCGTCGAGCTGTGCAGCAGGTTCAATGCCGGTGAGCGCGAGCTGTTCCTGCTCTCCCTTAAGGCTGGCGGGACCGGCCTCAACCTGACCGGCGCCGATACCGTCATTCTGTACGACCTATGGTGGAATCCGGCCGTCGAGCAGCAAGCGGCCGATCGCGCGCATCGGATCGGCCAGCGCAACGTCGTACAGATTATTCGCCTCGTGACGCAAGGCACGATTGAAGACAAGATGTACGATCTGCAGCAGCGCAAGCTGAACCTTATCGATGAAGTGGTGCAATCCGGCGGCGAAGAGACATTCACCTCCTTAACCGAGCAGGATGTGCGCGAGCTGCTCATGCTGGAAGGTTAGAGCGTTGAACGCCGCTTCGCTACGGAGTATAATGCGTGTAACCGCAACTAATGAAGGAGTGAGACGATGCGTTTCATAAGCAATAACAACATAACTGACCCAACGCTTAATCTGGCTTTGGAGGAATATATTCTTCGCTCGTTGCCTGACAACGACGATTATTTGCTTTTCTATATTAATGAGCCTTCGATCATCATCGGCAAAAATCAAAATACGGTCGAAGAGGTCAATGCCGAATATGTCGAGGCGAACAAGCTGCACGTCGTTCGGCGTTTATCGGGAGGCGGGGCCGTCTATCACGATCTCGGCAACCTTAATTTCAGCTTCATCATGAAGGATGACGGACAGTCGTTCCACAACTTCAAGAAATTCACGGAGCCCGTCGTCCGGGCGCTTCGCAAGCTTGGCGTTGATGCCGAGATGACGGGACGCAACGATCTGCAGGTCGGCGAGCGCAAAATCTCGGGCAACGCGCAGTTTTCCACCAAAGGCAAAATGTTCAGTCATGGCACGCTGCTATTCGATTCGGAGATGGAGAACGTCGTATCTGCGCTGAAGGCGAATGCCGAGAAATATGTGTCGAAATCGACAAAATCTATTCGCAGCCGCGTAGCGAACATTACGGAATTTCTTGCTGAGTCGATGACAATCGAGCAATTCCGTCAGCATATTCTGGCATCGATCTTCGAGGGTCAGAGCGAAATTCCGTTCTATGAGCTGACTGAGCAGGACTGGGCGAATGTGCAAAAATTAGCGGACGAGCGCTACCGCAGCTGGGAATGGAACTACGGACGCTCGCCTGCCTTCAACATGCGTCAGGCAAAGCGGATCGAAGGCGCCGGTACGTTCGACGTGCGCCTGCAGGTCGAGGAAGGCGTCATCATAGATGCAGCCATCTTCGGCGACTTCTTCGGCAGAGGCGACAGCAGCGAAGTCGCGCAACGCCTCATCGGCACGCGGTATGACGCGGCTTCGCTGAAGGAGCTCGTGAGCGGCATCGATCTGCCGTACTATTTCGGACCCGTCACCCAAGAGCAGTGGCTTGAGCTCCTCTAAGTGAAGATAATACAGAACAGCCCTGCTCCCATTCATGGCAGCAGGGCTGTTCTGTGTTATTGCGCAATCGGACGGACATGCTTCTTCCGCAGCGACAACGATAACGCCGCTGCAGAGAGCCCCAGCAATGCCGCTCCGCTTGCGAACCAAGGGTGGTAAAGCACGGTATCGGAAGCGTCCACGGCCGCTCCACCCACTCCAGCTCCAAGCGAAATGCCTAGATGGATGATGGACAAGTTGATGCTGAGCACGAAGTTCGAAGACTGCGGCGATTGCTGTATGAAATACATATTTAGCGCCGGCGCCGTCATAAAGACCGAGCTCATCCATAACGCCAGCAGCGCCAGCTCAACAATGAGAACGATCGTGAAGACTGGCACGAAGGCAAGCGACAGCGAAGTAATAATCAAGCTGCCCACGATCATTTGTCCTGCGCCCCATCTATCCGCTCCGTAACCCCCGATCCGCGAACCTATGGCGCCGAACACCCCAAGCATCAGCATGACTGCGCCAAGCGCCACATTGTTCATATGAAGAATATCCGTTAAGAAAGGCGCAATATACGTTAACAGCACCGCATGGCTTACGCATACCATAAGCGAGATGAGAAGCCCCGTGCTAATGGCAGGCTTGCGTAATACGGTTAGCTGCGACCGAAATGAAGCATTTGCATCCCCTTCGATTTGCGGCAGCATGCGTACCAGGATAAACAGAATGACCAGGCTAAGCGCACCAAGAACGATGAAGATCGACCTCCAGCCCCACCAATCGGCAATCGCTACCCCAAGAGGGACGCCAAGAGCCATTGCGGCACTGAAGCCGAAAGCAATCGTTCCGATAGCAGCGCCGATTCGCTTCGGGGGAACGAGCTTCGCTACCGAGCTGATAGCAACAACCGAGTACACCCCCGCACTGGCTCCAAGAATAATACGCGATACAATTAACGTCTCATAATTAAAGCTAAACAGCGCAATGAGACTGCCGAAGACAAATACGGCAATGGCTCCAGCCAGCACTTTTTTACGAGCCCAGCGTGCTGTTAAAGCAATAAGGATTGGCGTGCCAATCGCGAACGAAAGCGAGAAAGCCGTCACCAGCTGCCCCGCCAAGGCTAACGAAATATCCATATCGCTAGCGATCGTACTCACAACTCCAGATACGACAAGCTCAGCCGATCCAGCTAGAAACGCGCCTAGCGCGATCACGTAAACAATAAATCGGTTCATCGTTCCTTCACCCTTCCATCTCTACAAAATAATCGAATTTGCACTTGCATTTACTCGATTAATTGTCATTATAATAAGGTAACGATATTAATGTAAGAAGGCAAAGTATTTGGACATTGTCCTGTTAAATGGATCTACTTACTATAAGTAAGTGGCAAAGAAAGGATGATGCTTTTATGAGTGAGCAGACGGAGAATAGCGCGGAAGATGTTCAAGAACTGTCTTCCATTTGCGAAGTGTTGCAAATTCTTGGAGCAAAATGGTCTTTTCTCGTCATTGCCGAGCTCAATAAAGGACCGCAGAGATTCAAGCAGCTTCAACGAAACATAGTGGTCGTGAAGACGCAATCGCTTACGGACACGCTGCGCCATCTGGAGAAAACGGGTATCGTGAACCGCGAAGTATTTCCGACTGTGCCCGTAACCGTTGAATATTCTCTTACGGACAAAGGAAAAGACTTTCGTTATGCGCTTAATGAAATGGATATTTGGATGCAAAAATGGGGCAAAAAGAGCCTTACGGATGATGTTGCCACTAGCGGCTAACAGCCCTACAACCATACAAAAAAGCTGAGTCGGCCGTCGTTTGGCGCCATTCTCAGCTTTTTTCCATTCCTAACGTCAGCCCGATTAGAGCTTCAACATATGAACCAAGCCCTGGGCATACAGTTGTAAGTAGAAGCATTTCGATATGCGACACGGACCAGCTCGATAGAAAGGGGCTTCCACGAATGGATAAAGACGCAACCAAATACGGCAGTTTCTATGGCGATATTCCGCAGCCGATCAGAGGCAATGAAGGGGCAACGGACAACGGACCGCGCGATATTATGAGAGATCGGGAAAATCCAGATATGTTCGTTCCTCCGGCAACGGATGCCGGCTTAATACCGAACTTGAAGTTCTCGTTCTCGGATACGCATATGCAGTTGAACGAGGGAGGTTGGTCGCGGGAAATAACGGTGCGGGACCTGCCCATCGCTACTACGCTGGCAGGCGTGAACATGCGTCTCACCGCAGGAGGCGTGCGCGAGATGCATTGGCATCAGCAGGCGGAATGGGCGTATATGCTGCTCGGCAGCGCGCGCATCACATCCGTCGACGCACAAGGACGGAACTTTATCGCCGATGTCGAGGAAGGCGATCTATGGTATTTTCCCGCCGGATTGCCCCACTCCATACAAGGGCTCGCCGAAGGTTGCGAATTTCTGCTCGTCTTTGACGACGGCAGTTTCTCCGACCTTAACACGTTATCGATCTCCGACTGGTTCGCGCATACGCCGCCCGAGGTGCTGTCCGCGAACTTCGGCGTGCCGGTCAGTGACTTCAGCCGCATTCCAAGCGAACAAGTATATATTTATCAGACCGATGTACCAGGTCCTATTCAATCGGAAGCTATCGCATCGCCTTACGGCACCATTCCGCTCAGCTTCAAGCATCGGCTGCTGGCACAGCCGCCAATCAAGACGTCCGGCGGAAGTGTAAGGATCGTGGACTCGACCAATTTCCCGATTGCCAAAACGGTAGCGGCAGCGCTTGTGGAGATAAAGCCCGGCGGCATGCGCGAGCTTCACTGGCATCCGAATCAAGACGAGTGGCAATATTACTTGAGCGGGCAAGGCCGCATGACCGTATTCGCTGGCAACGGCGTCGCGCGCACGTTCAATTACCGAGCCGGCGACGTCGGATATGTGCCTTTTGCCTACGGCCACTATATCCAGAATACAGGCGAGCAGTCGTTATGGTTTCTCGAAATGTTCAAGAGCGACCGTTTCCTCGACATTTCACTGAATCAATGGATGGCGCTCACGCCTAAGCCGCTCGTCGAGAGCAACCTGAACGTCGATGAGGCTTTCACGGGCAAGCTGCATAAGGTTAAGTCGCCCGTCGTCCGCTTTCCTGGCTTCACCTATTATCCTTAAAGCGCGAGAATCGGCCAAAGGCCGCTCCTGCAATGCCGAAGGCTTCTCGCCTAAAGCATGCAGGAGCGGCCTTTTGCACAGCAGCACCACTCCGCTCCATTTGGTTATATTGTATGTAACCTTTCACAAAAACATATCGAATAACATATCCGAGCGGCTTGAATGCGATAGATCTGCAACTGTCCCTCCAGAAAAATTTTCGTAACACTCGTACCTCGATACCGTCTCCAGCATTTTCAAAGGCATTTTATAATAAAGACCTCGTTCATCCGGAAATTGACTTCTGTATATATCAAGCACAGTAAGCTTCATAAGATGTTCTTCCTTAGATAAGGCGACGATGGCGGATACCTCGTTGTCATCGATCGTAATTTGATCCATGATCGGCGGAGGAAGCTTCAACAACGTATGGGCCTGCGAGTAGCTTTTTGGAAACATCGTATTGAAATAGAGCTCGTATTCGTTCTTCGGCAGCGCCCCGAACGCCTGTACCGTCATCCGATGCATGCCGACATGGTCTGGATGACGATTGCCTCCGTCACTATTGAAAGTAATAATAACCGAGGAGCCAATGCTTAAAAGAATTGCTTCCAGCTCAGCAGCGGACTCTTCGAAATTCCAAGCTTCAGCCCTATTATCCGGCATGCCGAGATTGTAATAGCTGTCTATATTCAGGAGAAGGCAGGACACGCCGAATTCCTTCTGCCTGATCGTACTCAGCTCCTCGTCCCTAATGCCGCGAAAATACTGCCCTTTGATTCGTCCTGCCTCTCCTTGCGTGCCGCAAATCAGATGCGTACGGTATCCAAGATTTTTGGCTCGTATAAGCAAGCCTGCTGCCATAAATTCATCATCGGGATGGGCGATTACAGCAACTAAATGTTGTTGCATTAGAAGCACCTCCTGCATTCAATCTTCTAACGCAACGGTTATTCCAAATGTTACAAGCGCTATGAAAATATATTAGCCCGTCTGCTCTCCCGCAGCCGCCGGCCGCCCTTCGGTATACAGCTCCTTCATAATCGCCTCGATAGGAAGCGGCTCAATCGACATATCGATAATGCCGTACTTCTCATTGAATTGGCTTATAAAATCTTTCAAAGGCAGCAGTGCCGTGTCGACCTCGACCGAGATCTCCAGCGTCCCGATCCGCTCGACGATTGACAACCCGATCATGCTGACGCCCTCCACAGCCGTCTCTGTCGTCAGCCTAACGGCCTTCTTCTCGCCGAGCCTCGAGCGAAGTCCGCTGAGTGAGTCGTCGACGACGATCTCGCCATGGTTGATCACCATGACCCGCTCCGCTAGCAGCTCGACATCGCCCAGATCATGCGTCGTCAGTATGAACGTCACGCCTTGACGGTTCATACTGCGAATGAAGCCGCGAATATTCTCCTTCGCGATCATATCGAGGCCGATCGTCGGTTCGTCGAGAAAGACGAGCTCCGGGCGATGCAGCATCGCCATAATGAACTCGCATTTCATCCTCTCCCCGAGCGATAGCTGCCTGGTCGGCTTGCGCATGACGTCGCCAACCCCGAGCAGAGATACCAGCTCATCCAGTGTCTGCTTATATTCACGGTCGCCCACGCCGTAGATAGCCTTATTCATATAGAACGCATCCGCAGGGGGAATATCCCATAGCAGCTGAGACTTCTGCCCGAATACCGCTCCGATCTTGCCGACATACTGGCGGCGATGCTTCCAGGGGACAAGCCCGAGCGCCCTTACTTCGCCTGATGTGGGATGAAGAACGCCCGTCAGCATCTTCAGCGTCGTCGACTTCCCGGCGCCGTTCGGCCCGAGGAATGCCACCATCTCTCCCTGCTGTACGGTAAAGCTAAGATCGTTAACCGCCTTGATTTCCTTCATCGGACGGCGAATCAGATTTGCCGCCACCTCACGCAGCGTATGCCCGCGCTCATGAGTCATGTAGGTTTTCATTAGATTGCGAACTTCAATCATCGCTTGGTCTGACGCCCCTTCCTATTAACAGCTCCGCTTCATTAACCGCCCGCGCTTGTATAACCTTTCAGCATCCGGTTCCAGAACAGCCCCCCAAGCAGGAGAATGACCGCTGCGGGAACAATCGCCCATAACGTCGCCCAGCCGCTCCGCCCTAGTAGCGCCGTTGCCGGAACGAAAGCGATGAGTCCGACAGGCAGCACGTAGGTTAACAGATTCTGAACCGATTTGGAGTAGATCGTGCCCGGATACATGCCGAATCTCGTAACCGCGTCGAATATATCGAATACACGGCTGCTGCCAACCCATCTGAAGAGCATGCCCGACAAGAAGAGCGATACGGCGCATAGAATAGCGATTGACGACATGAACAGGAGCACGAATTGCAGCCACGCGAAGCCTGACGTAACCGAAAGGCCGCTAAGCGCGACCCCGAACAACACCGAGCCGCTGACTAGTCTCCCGAAGTCGTCCGGATCGAAGCCGGTAAGCATCGCCATCAGCATAACCGGCCGCGGCTTCAGCAGCAGCAAGTCGAACGTTCCTTCGCGCACCTGCGACAGCGTCGTTCCGACCATGCCGAAGAAGAAAGGAAACGCAATACCCTTGGCCAGTGCGAAGACGGCTTGAACGAGCAACGCTTCATGCAGTGTCCAGCCTGGGAATGAAGCGCCCGATTCGTAGATGAGTAGCGTCACGAACGGGACAACCAGATCGCCGATAATGAGCAGCAGCACGCTTAGCACAAAGTGGCTTCGATACGCCATCTGCTCTGCCAGCTTCGTACGGATGACGCTAGCTAGGCATAATCCTAACCCCTTCATACGCCTACCCCCGTAAATCGTCTTATTGCTGCGCCATATAGCGCAAGCGTTAATACGGCCATAACGGCAACTGCCGCAGCCTGTATGCCGACCGCTTGTCCGAGCGTCAGCTCTACGCCGGCCAGCTCGTAATGTCCGATATATACCTGCGTCGGCAAAAACGTAATGAACTGAAACGGCAGGTAGAATAACACTTTCTGCAGAAGTTCGGGAAAGAATGAGAGCGGGATGAACACACCCGCGCTTACATCCTTCAAGAGCAAAAATACGCGTCTTAACCCTTCAGCGCGAACGAGCCAAAAGGCGGTCAGCCCTACGCAATAGTTAACGAGAAAGTTCATCAGAAAGCTTAACAGAATCGATACAATCGCCCATCCCGGCGCAGCCGGCCTCATGTTCACGCCGAATGCGAAGATGAACAGGAGCATGACCGGCAGCACCTCGACGTATAGGGCAAGCGACCGATGACCGATCTTCTGTGCCAGCGCGAACAGCCAATGTGGCAGCGGCCGCAGGGCGAACGTAACGAACTTCCCGCTGCGCACAAGCATTTGCAAATTCCAATCCGCGAAATCAAAGGAAATATAATGAATAAGCGTGGCGACGCCGAAGTAAGAGAGCATTTGTTCATAGGTCAGACCGTTCAGCGTCTCGCGGCCGTCGTACATCGCTTGCCATATGAATACTTGCACGAGGAACAGGACCGGGCCGACGAGCAGCGAAGCCGCCATATGCGACCGGAACGCCGCCCACTCCTTGTAGGTAGCGAAGCCGATCGCGCGAATAACGGCCGATATGCGGCTTATAGCCATCCCGAACCGATGATGTTCTGCGTGCCGATGATCGACTCCGGACACCAATCGCTATTCGATGGAACAAAGAAGACGATGACGGCATTGTGTCTCGTATCGATCAGCAGCTTGCAGCGGCCGGCCCCCTCATGGCCGAACGAGCCCTCTGGGATCCACTCGCCCGGCCCGGTCAGCGAAGCGCCGATGCCGTATGTCATCGACTGGGCGTTGCCACCCCAGCAGAAGCCCTTGATTCCGCTGTCCAGCGTATTGTCAGTCAGCTTCTCCACCGACTTGCGGGACAGAATGCGTACGCCGTCCAGCATCCCGCCGTTCAGCAGCATTTGGCCGAACCGATGCAGATCGCCAAGCGTCGAATACAGTCCGCCTCCTGCCCGCGGCGGTCCATACTTCCGATCGTCCTTCTGCAGACGCGATATCTCAAATTCGTTAATGGCGCATACGTCTCCATGCAGCTCCTCCGGCACTTCAAAGAAGGTCCGGCTCATGCCAAGCGGCTTAGCGATCTGCTCCATAATATAGTCCTCATAGCGAATACCGCTAGCTCGAGTAATGATCTCCCCGAGTACGGCATACCCTGCGCTGGAATAGCTCCACTGCTCGCCAGGCAAGGCAAGCGGCTTGCCTGACAGGACGGCGCGAATCCAAGCCGACTTCCTCTGCTTCTCCAGTTCCTCCGGATCGGTCACCGCGAACGGCCCATCCGTTTCCGGCTGGAAGGCGAACAGCACATCCCAATAGCCCATCGCATATGGCTCCATGTAGTAACCTGGATCTGCCTGAATGCCTGACGTATGCGTAAGCAGATGCCAAATTTGAATTTTTTCGTACATCGGATGCTTGAACTCCTCGATCCATTCCGAAGCTGATTGGCGCAGGAAGAGCTTGCCCTGCTCGACGAGCTGGAATATGGCCGCAGCCGTGAACAGCTTCGTCACCGACGCGATGCGGCGTATCGAATCGTTCCTAAGCAGCGCTTCATCATTGTCATGCTTTAACCGTCCATACGCTTCCTCGGCGAACACCGCTCCATCCCTCGACAGCAAATAAGAGGCGCCATGCACCTTGCCGTCTGTAACCAATTGTTCGAAATGCCGATCCAGAACGCACTTCACTGCCGGGTCGAAGCTAGCCTCCTGAATATGAAGCCTGTTCAACTGTTCCGTTATTTCCATTGATACCCCTCCCTTGTGATCCATATCGATTAGAGCAGAGCTGACCAAGCGATCGCGCGCGGTAAAATAACGGATTCGTTCGTATAGCCTTTTGGGCTCGGTACGAAAAACACGAAGATGAGCTCCTCGGCAGGATCAACGAACAAGCCGCTGTGACCAAAGCCCTCATGGGAGTATGTGCCTTTGCTGCATAAGTCGTAATGCTCAAGCGACCAGCCAAGGCCGAACTTGTAATCGGTCTGCTTGCTGCCCCAGCCGTTATGCTGAACGCCGTGCAAATGATTCGACGTTTGCAGCTCGACCGCTCGCTTCGATACGATGCGGGTGCCGTCCAGTTCACCGCCGTTCAGCATCATTTGACCGAAGCGCCATAAGTCCGTCAAGTTTGAGAACAAGCCGTTGCCTGCTCTTGGCGGCGCATCGTCTTCTCTCTTGCGAGGGCGATAGAGATTGTCCGCTTCCCACTCGTTGGTACAGCAGACGTCGTCATAGTGCTCCTCCGGCACATCGAAGAATGATCGATCCATCCCAAGCGGAGCCAGTATCTCGTCATGAATGTATTGATCGTACGGCTTGCCCGATACGCGCGCGATAACCTCGCCAAGCAGGGCGAACGCGCTCGTCGAATAGATCCATTCCTTGCCGGGCATATTTTGCAGCGGTCCCGACAGCACCGCCCTGATCCAGCCGATATCGACGCCTTGCTCCTTCATCTCTCTTACTGCCCATTCAAACCATGGCAAGCTATACGGCTCCGTATAGAAGCCTGGATCTCCACGCAAGCCAGACGTGTGCGTGAGCAGGTGGAATATCGTAATTGATTTATGCTTATCGGTATTCATTTCCGGTAAAATACTGCCCACTGATTGTGTTAAGAACAGCAATCCGCGATCGATCAACTGATGAATCGCAACCGTTGTAACCGCTTTCGTGATGGAATAGACTTTACGAATGGATTCCGGCAGCAGATCGCACCCCGCCTCTTGGCCGCCTTGAGCTTCTTTGCCGTTTGCGCCGCGAAGCTTGCCCATTGAACGATGTGCGAACACCTTCCCCTTGCGGGCAAGCAAATAGCTCGCCGCCTGAATCGTTCCTTTTCCAATCAAATCCGCATAATGGTCGTCCAGTCTGCGAATCGCTTGCGAGTCAAACCCGACTTCCTTCGGACTCGCATTCGTCCATCCCTCATGAATCGTAACTGTATTTTGCATACTCGTTCTCCCTTCCGAAAGTGTTGCTCGGCCCGTTGCATGGCGGATCTGAGCAATATTGGGGATTCATGAAACTTGATTAACAAATTCCATTTTAAGGGAAGGACGGCAAGACTGTCTACGATTTTGTTGGTAAACTTTTACTATAGCCAATTGTACGAAACTGCGGATACATGATCGTCATTCAATTATTGCCGGATGGGAAAGCCGTTCCGAATGAAACGACGGATAACGGGACAACCGCGCTAATGAAAGCGGTAGAATGCGAGGAATATTGGGCAGTGCGCATGCTTCTTGAGGCTGGCGCCGATCCGCATGCCGTACATGGCGATGGTTGGACCACCGCCTTCACGGTTGCCGAGGAATGCAAGGATGAGCGAATCATGGAGCTGCTTCAACATACGGCTCCGGGTCAATACGCCAATCGTTGACCCTTTTATCTATAACTATCTCAATTTAGCAGCTCTTCGATCTGATCCAAGCTGTTCTTGGCTCTTAAATTGAGCGCACGCTTGTCTCTCAAATGAAACGTCTGCAACGAATGGCCTTCATCCACAATGAGAGGCTGCGATATAAGGTCTCTGAGCGTCCGATCCGTTGCTTTGCATGCGCTATGCAATAGATCGGGCGTTATTGTTTTTTTCATCAACTTGATGAGCTGAATCATTTTCTCCGCATAGACAAGCTTGACCAAGCTATCCGCGCCGGAGATATGCCGCGAGGCGAACGTCACTACCCGCTCCAATATCGCAGGAGAAGGGTAATATTTAGCCATCGCCTCCAGCTCGGTCACCGCTTCCCCGTTCATAATCGACAGCTGGCTGGCAAGCGAGTCAATTATATCTGCGTACCACTTCGCCTCTATCTCCACACTTATGCCATGCGCCTTATACGGTACTAATACACCCGCTTTGTGCATCGCTACGAGACTTCCTCTATATTGCTCGAACATTGCTTTTGCTTCTGCTTCTGCTTCAGCCGAAAGCGATGCTTGCGTATGGTCTTCCATGGAATCACCTGCTTTATTGCGGCTTCTTAGCCGCCGTCGTTTTCGCTGCTGCGTCTGAGCCTTTTGCATCTGCGCCTTTAGCGCCTTGCGGCTTGCCGAATATTTTTTTCGCAGCTTTCTTCTTGGCGCTGGCCTGCCAACGATTCCAGCCTTTCTTATCCGTGCCTCTACCTGTTCCGCCTTTTGCTTTTACCATGCTTGCTTCACCACTCCAACATCGTCATTATCGTTCCATTATTACTGTCGATCGCATCCATTATACCATTAATTCGCCTTGTAAACGGTTGTGGCTCATGAAACGTCCTGCAGGTCGATTTCTTAAATAGTGAAAACTAGAAAAAAATGGTTGATTTTTATTGAACAGTGGTTAATAATAGAGCTGCAACTTGCTTAATATGACAATAACGATTCACCCTATAAGGAGGGAAGCTGATGAGCCCTAGACCTACCGCAGCCAATGAACTGGGGCGTGATCAAATATTGGAGGCTGCCCGCGAGCGATTCATTGAATTCGGTTATCGCGCGGTATCGATGCGTGCGCTGGCGTTAAGCCTAGGCTGCAGTCACGGCGCGATCTACTATCACTTTAAAGACAAAGCCGAGCTATACGCACGGGTTGTAGAACAAGATTTTGACCGGCTTCGCGAAGTTCTGGAGCAAACGATTGCCGGGAAGACTCCAAGCATAACGCTGCTTCATGAAGTGCTGACCGGCTACATCAAGTTCGGCCTCGATCGTCCGCAATCGTATGAAATGATGTTCATGATGAACGATCCTGAGCTTGATTGCAATGTCGCCGCCGATCAGATGCGCTGCTTCAATCGTTTCTCCGAGACGGTGCAAGTGTGTATTGAGCGTGCTGGGGAAGAAGGCAACACTGCAGCATGGATGCTGTTTCTTGGACTTCACGGCTTCGTATCCCGTCACATTGCGATGAAACGCGCTTATGCCGATGTTTTATCGTCTGCCGAGCAATATGCAACCTTTCTTCTAGGCGGCATTTAGGCAGATCCAAGCTTGCCTTGCTGCGAGTTTTTTGTCGCCGCTGGGGTATAAGCTATGTCTTTAACTGACCATAGGTCAATTAATCCAAGGAGGGCTAGCAATGAAGAAGAAAAACAGTGTCGGTATCTGGATTACAGCCATTTTTGCCATTGGAGTCGCCATGTACGGGTTTGTTCTATACGGCGTGCTTGACGGCAGGGAAAGCGCGTTCGTTGACTCAAAAGACGGGATGGAGCTGAGCGATAGCTGGATGACATGGCTTACCGTGCATGCGATATCGGCGGCGATTGCCCTGTTGATCGGCTGGCTGCAGTTCGTTAAGCGGCTGCGCCTGAAGCATCTAAGTTTGCATCGGGCCATTGGCATGCTCTATACGCTTGCTATAGCGGTTGGCGGAGTAACAGGCCTCTACTTGTCGTTCTATGCATCTGGAGGTATCTCCGGCATGCTCGGTTTCGGTCTACTTGCGATCGTATGGCTCATCTCAACGGGCATTGGCGTAGCGGCCATTATCGTTCGCCGCGATCCTGCAGCGCATGGCAAATGGATGCTGAGGAGCTACGCACTTGCTTTCGCCGGCGTAACGCTTCGCGCTTATTTGCCGTTATCCATGGTTTTATTCGGGGAAGAAGTGTTTGATATTTATTATGCCGTGATCGCCTGGATCTGCTGGATTCCAAATCTGTTTGTAGCGGAATGGCTGATCCGCAGAAAGAAGCGTCCGACCGCGCGCAACACAGTGAGCGCTTAGGTAGCCACACACAAAAAGGCGTCCAGCATCGATCCTTCGATCGAAAAGGACGCCTTTCACCTGTGGAAGCAGCGGCTAGCCTTCTATATATTCCATGCCCTTCATATAAGGCCGCAGCGCTTTCGGAATGTAGATGCTGCCATCCTCGCGCTGATGATTTTCAAGCAGAGGAATTAATATTCTTGGCGTTGCCACAGCCGTATTGTTAAGCGTGTGACAATAACGAAGCTTGCCATCCGCCGCACGGTAACGAATGTTGGCGCGGCGAGCTTGGAAGTCGAGCAGGTTCGACGACGAATGCGTCTCCCCATACGCTTGCCTGCTCGGCATCCATGTCTCGATATCGTATTGTTTATGCGTCTTCTGCGACATATCGCCGATACATACGGCCACGACCCGGTAAGGGAGCTCCAGCAGTTGCAGAATTCGCTCCGCATTCGCAGTCATCTCTTGAAGCATACGCTCCGATAACGCCGCGTCATTCTCGCAGATAACGACCTGCTCGACCTTCGCGAACTGATGCACACGGTATAATCCGTGCACATCCCGTCCCGCCGAGCCAATCTCTTGGCGGAAGCAAGCCGACATTGCCGCTAATCTTATCGGATCGCCGGCATCCACAATCTCGTCGCTGAAGCCCGATATGAGACTTACCTCCGAGGTGCCGATGAGGTATTTATTGTCCTCCTCAAGGCGGAAGAGCTGCTCCTGTCCGAGCGGCAGGAACCCCGAATGACGGAACGACTCGCCCCGAGCCATCATCGGCACGTCCATTGGGGTGAAGCCGTCTGCTTCGAGCACATCCATCGCCAGACGTTGAACGGCGTGATGCAGATGGAAACCCGCTCCCTTCAACACATAGTTGCGGCTGCCCCCGATCTTAACGCCGCGCGCGATGTCGAGCATACCGAGATGCTCGGCCAGCTCCACATGATTTTTCGGCTCGAATTCGAATCTTGGAAGCTCGCCGTGCTTCCTAATCTCTACATTGTCTGCATCCGATGCCCCGTCCGGCGTATCGGGCGATACGAGATTGGGCACAAGCAGCAGCAGCCTCTCATGCTTGGTATTCAACTCACCAAGCTCGGCCTCTAGCTCCGTTAAAGCCGCATTCGTCTGCCTTACCTCCTGCTTCATCCTCTCTGCATTCTGCTGCTCGCCTTTCGACAGCTTCATGCCGATTTGCTCCGACAGTTCATTGCGCGTATGCCGCAGACCATCGATCGTTTGCTGCAATCCGCGTTTCTTATCATCAAGCTCGAGCAGCTCGGGAATGGAAACTTCGATGCCTTTCTTAGCGGCAATCTGCTCCAGCACCGTTTGCTTTTCGCGAATAAATGCCATGTTCAGCATGAGTAATCCCTCCCTTAACCGCGAGTCCGCTGAAAGTCTGTCATCAAGTCGGCAAGCGCTTCGCACGCCTCAAGCGATACGGCATTATAGATCGAAGCACGCAAGCCGCCGACGCTGCGATGTCCGGCCAATCCTTCGATGCCAAGATCCTCAGCCGCTGCAATCAACTGGCGTTCCAACGCCTCGTCCTTCATGCGCCAAGTAACGTTCATGCTCGAACGATAAGGCTGCTCGATGACGCCTTGATAGAAGCCGTCGCTTGCATCGATAACGCCGTAGAGCAGGGCAGCCTTCTCCTGACTTAGCCGCTCCATCGCCGCAACCCCGCCAAGGCGTTCGGTCCATTCCAATACGAGCTTCGTCATGTAGAGCGAATGAACCGGAGGCGTATTGTACAGCGAGTCGTTGTCCGCGTAAGTGCTGTACTTCATAATCGTCGGAATGCGATCCGAGCAGGCTGCAAGCAAGCTTTCATGAATCGCGGCTACCGTCACTCCCGCCGGTCCTAGATTTTTTTGCGCTCCCGCATAAAACATTGCGAATCGGCTGAAGTCGAGCTTACGGCTCATGATGTCGCTCGTCATATCGCCGATCAGCGGTACGCCGTTCGTGTCCGGAATATAGCCGAACTGCGAGCCTTCAATCGTATTGTTCGTCGTTATATGCACGTAAGCGGCATCCTCCCCTATCGACAGATTTGCGGTATCCGGCAGCAGACGCCATTTCGCCTCCTTGCTGCTCGCCGCCACGACCGCGTTGCCGACAGCGCGAGCCTCCGAATAGGCTTTATCCGAGAAACTGCCCGACAGTATATAATGCGCCGTCTGCCCCTCCTTCAGAAAGTTCATCGGGATGAGACCGAATTGCATGCTTGCTCCGCCGCCCATGAACAAGATCCGGTACGAATCCGGCAGCCCGATTAGCCGCTTGAAAAGCTCCTCCGTCTCCGCAACCATCCGCTCGACCGCCGGGCTGCGGTGCGACATCTCCATAATCGACATGCCTCCACCGCCGTAGGCAACGAATTGCTGCTGCGCCTCCTCCAATACTTCCAGCGGCAACGCCGCCGGTCCCGGGTTGAAATTGTAATTCCGCTTCATGTTCTTCATGTTGCACCGTCCGTTTCCTCGTTTTTTGGAAAACAAAAAGACGCCCTCGTCTTATTGGGACGAGGAGCGTCTGCTCGCGGTGCCACCCAACTTGACCGAAGCAGCGACAAGCGCCGTCTTCGATCCTCTTGGTTCCGCGGTAACGGGCGGGCCGGTTAACTTAGGACGTACCCCACTGCGGGATACTCTTGACGAGAACGCCTCCGAGTTGGAATCTCTTCATAGGCATGATCCGAATGTTTGATATTGCACACATTATATACACGCAGCGAAAGGAATGTCAACACAACTACTTAAATGGCTACACTACTATTGAAATGGCCTCACTAGTAGTGTCTATATTGGATAATCTCCAAGGCCCCCTAATTAAACTGGAGTCTCCCTATCCAAATAAATTAAAATAAGGACAAGGGAGATGATTCGGTATGGGTGGTAAGAGGTTGA
>NZ_JBANSP010000048.1:0-22749 GCF_037167145.1 Paenibacillus sp. YIM B09110
CAATAAATAAAAATCAAAATTATTTACTCTTATCATTTAAGCATAAGCTAAGGTTTTGCGAATGCAAAACCTACTTCGCAAAGCGTAAACGGCTTACCGAGCATATGATCGGCTAGCTCGTTTCTCGGTGAATGATAAGCCAATTAATAACTTATCATTTAAAGCAAGCTGAATAACGGGCTGTAGCCGCCCGTGGGCGGCGCAGCTCTTGTTGTATCTAAATGGTATGACTAGCCTCTGAGAATAAGTCCAGCAGCGCCAACAACGCCAGCATTGTTGCCGAGCGTAGCTGCAACGATCTTCACATTTTCCTTCGCTTGGTCTTGCGTGTACTTCTCGAATACTTCACGGATCTGATCGAACAGGAAATCGCCTGCTTTGGATACGCCGCCGCCAATAATAAAGTATTGCGGATTAAGGATAATAGCCATCATCGCCATTGACTTGCCCAAGTAGTAAGCAGCACGGCTTACGATGCGGGATGCAACTTCGTCGCCTGCTTTGGCAGCATCAATAACATCCTTCGCCATAATATCTTCTACCAGCGACAACGAAGTGCGGTCGCCGCGCTCTACGGCATCCTTCGCCATACGGATGATACCCGTTGCAGAGGATACGGTCTCGAGGCAGCCCATTTTGCCGCAGCCGCACCCAATCGCTTCAAGGTCCGGAACGATTGCCATATGACCAAGCTCGCCCGCCATGCCAGCGAAGCCTTCTACGATTTTACCATTTATAATAATACCGCCGCCAACGCCCGTGCCAAGCGTGTAGCATACGCATTGGTCGATGCCTTTGCCTGCTCCGCCCCATGCTTCGCCAAGCGCAGCAACGTTCGCGTCGTTATTAACTTTAATTGTTTTGTTCAGTTCTTTCTCCAAATAAGACTTCAAATCGACATTCTCGATTTTCAAGTTAGGAGCGAATTTAATAATACCGTTAGGAATATCAAGGAAACCAGCGATGCCTACGCCTACGCCGTCTACTTGCTCCCATTCATAAGACGATTCGTCAACAATTGCGCGAGCGTATGCCGCGATATTATGAAGGATAGTGTCCGTTCCTTTACTTGTCTCAGTCGGCCCTTCGTACGTTTGGAGCAGTTGTCCCTCCGCATTACAAATTCCTACTTTAATTGCAGTACCGCCGACATCGACGCCAACGTAAATCTTCTCAGACATCACTAGTCCACCTCATCAATAATGTTAAACTTCTCTGTACCCACTATAAGCGTTGTTCATGCTGTCGTCAACAATGTAGAATGCTGGTAAAACAAGCTGTTCCGGCATCTATCGAGTGCGATTAAGAAACTTTTATTAAGAAGAAGATACGGCTATTCTCACGGAACCAGCCACATAATCGGTGAGAATCTTCCACGGGATGCAAATATCCACCCGGGAGACCTCAATAAATGAAATTTCCCTCATAATCAGCACGTATAGCGAAGCAAAGGGGTGTCGACTAATCCTGCTATAGGCTAAATTGGATATTCGCAGTGTACAAATAGCTTTTTGGCCTTTACTCACAGCTATGTTGGATTTCTGCACTAACTTTCGCGATTAAAAGGCATTTCAACACTTATTAGGCCGGCTATAATGCGAATATCCAATATAGCACACGAATAGAACCAAATAACTCAAAAGTTACTGCAGATATCCAATATAGGCCCAGGTGCGTGCACGGCCAAACTACCTAAACTCGGCCAAAGCTGCCTATCTCACTATCAGCCACTCGAGCTGCTTCTGCTCCATAATAAGCTTCATACAAAAAAGCTATACCAGGCCAAGCATCGTCGTCGCGCTTAGCCGGTACAGCCTTTATTCACCTTTAGATGCCGATCACACAGCAACCGTACAGATTAAACGGATTTGCTCCAGTCATGCGTAACGTTGCCTTCAAGGAAACGCTCGCAGTCAAGCGCCGCCATACAGCCGCTTCCTGCAGCTGTAATCGCTTGACGGTACTTGCTGTCCTGCACGTCGCCGCATGCGAATACGCCTGGGATGTTCGTCTCGGAGCTGCCCGGCTTCACTTTAATGTAGCCATGCTCGTCGGTGTCGATCTGACCGTTCAGAAACTTCGTATTCGGCGTATGGCCGATTGCGATGAAGATACCGTCTGTCTCAATTACATCCTCTTCGCCTGTCACGTTATCGCGAACTTTAAGGCCTGTAACGCCCATGCCGCCAGCTACGACTTCAACCGGCGTACGGTTCAGGCTCCAACTGATTTTCTCGTTCTCGCGAGCGCGGTCCTGCATGATCTTCGAAGCGCGAAGCTCATCGCGGCGATTAACCAACTCAACGTTGGACGCGAAGCGAGTAAGGAAGTTAGCTTCCTCCATCGCAGAGTCGCCGCCGCCGACCACGATAATCTTTTTGCCGCGGAAGAAGAAGCCGTCGCATGTCGCGCAAGTGCTGACGCCGCGTCCGACATTGTCCTTCTCGCCAGGAATGCCGAGATACTTCGCCGATGCGCCAGTCGAGATAATAACGCTCTCGCCTACGAGCTCGCCGTGGCCTTCCACTTGCAGCTTGAACGGACGCTCCGACATGTCGACGCTGTTCACCCAGCCCGTAATAAACTTAGCGCCGAAGCGCTCCGCTTGCTTGCGCATATTTTCCATAAGTTCAGGTCCCATAATACCCTCAGGGAAACCAGGGAAGTTCTCGACTTCCGTCGTCGTCGTCAATTGCCCGCCAGGCTCAGGTCCTTCGATAATAAGGGGCTCCATATTGGCGCGCGCCAAGTAAATAGCTGCAGTCAGACCGGCAGGACCGGTACCGATAATAATCGATTTGTACATGTGAATCACCTCATCTATAATTTTGCCTCAGTTCCCTTCAAGCACGCGAGCGCAGCTTACTGGCTACACATCCGTAGACGAGGAAAATACCGAGCTTATCGACTTCATCTTTTCTTTGATGCCGCAAACGCCGTCGATCGTCTTCACGTTCTTGCTCACTGTAGCGATGGAAGTACCGTAGCGTATCGACACCTCATGGTAAGAGATTGCGCGGCGATGCATCTTGGCTGTTAAATATTCGAGCGCTGCAGCCCAGCCCTCCGGCTTCGTCAGCTTCGGCACATCCGGGTACGTACGGGATAAAAACTCCACCCATAACGTCATCAGGTCATGCTGCTGAACGAGATCGTAATGCTTGTTCATGCGATTCATCGCCAAATCGACAACGGCCTGCCACTTCTCTTCCCATACAGGCAGACGAGAAGGCACCCGGTTCGGCTCGATAACGGTATCCTTGCCCTCAAGCACCACATGAAGAGGCTCTTGAACACCGATTGTTCGAAGTACGAATATGGCGATTCGCTTCAAGTAATCGTCCTCTTCGTGCTCCAGCAGGAATGCACGCAGTACGTCCTTGACCTCGCTGTCGGCGATCATACCAAGCGCCTGAATGACTTGCAGTTTCGTATGCTGATCTCCGTGGCGCAGCGCCCAGAAGAACGAGGAACGTACGAGCGGGTCGCGCTTCAGATGATCGGGAATGCCGTCCGACGACTTCTCCCATAGCTTGAATTGCTCTTCGAACGGCAAATGGTAATGGTAGCTCACATGTCCCGTTTGCTTGCCGCTGCGGATATGCTCCAGCTGCTCCATATAATATTGCGGAATGCCGGACATCGGATCAAGCTTGATCGCTTGCTTCCAAAGCCGCTCAGCCTCCTGCAGCCTTCCGATGTTGCAGGACGCTACAGCCGCGTAATGGTACAGGCATGGATCCTGATGCAACTCAGCATCCTTAAGCAGCCTCGAGAAGTGACGGTACGCAGCTCCATGCTCTCCTAAGATACCCATAGTCGTAGCGAGTTTAAACGCATGTTCTTGATGAAAAGGCGCTGTCTTAATCAGCAGCTCGACGAGCGGGCGCAGATTGGTCTCGTCGCCCTCATGCTGGTAGAAGATCGCAAGGTTGCAAAGCGCATGCAAATTGCCCGCTTCAAGGGCTAACACCTCTTGAATCGTCTCCATCGCCTTATCGAACATGCCCATGTAATAATAAGCGAGCGCCAAATTGTTTCTCGCTGCGAGAAAATCAGGCTGCTGCTGTGTAATTTGCTCCAAGATACGGACTGCCTCGGTAAACTTGCCTTCCTCCAGCAGCGTCCGCGCTTGATCGTGTTCAATCATGCCCTCGCGCGACTTAATGTTTTTCAATTGGGTCGGGCGCTCCAGCTCATAGTGAAGCAGATCCATCATATCTTCCGCTTCATCGAGAAACTGACCGTCGGGGTCTTCCTCCAAATATTGAATGAGCGCGCCTTCGGCGGCTTCGTACTGTTCCATATTCGCGTAATTGTTCGCCATGTAGAAATAGCATTCCGTCATCGTCGGATCAAGCTCATCCATAATCATGTTTAAGATCCGATTCGATTCCTCATAGTTGCCCATCTCCGATAGGATGCCGGCCATATTGCAATGGTTTACAGGATTGTCAGGTTCGTATTCAACGGCGCGCCGAAAATATTTGAGGGCCTTGTCGTAATGGAATCGATCCAGCGAACGAACAGCCCGTTCAAAGAAAAACGTAGCGTCCCATTGAATCGGTATTACCTTCGTTTGCGTATCGACAGCCACAAGTCTCTTCTCTTTCACTAGCAAGGCACCTCCCGTTACTTCCGATTTTCTAAGATTATACCATAGCGCTGCCTATCCTAACACGAAAGAATATGTGGGAAAAAATCGCGGACGGCATACGAGCCGTCCGCGATTTTTACGCGGTAAACCTATTCTTTTGGGCATATTGGCAAGGCCAGCCGAATATTAAACGCCGTTGTTCTTGAACAACGTGCTGATCGAGCCGCCTTCCAAGATGATCCGTGTCGCTTCCGCTAGCAGCGGAGCTACAGACAGCACCTTGAAGCGTTCCGGCGTCGATTCCGGCAACAGAATCGAGTCGGTTACGATAACTTCTTTTATAGATGGATGATCCAAACGCTCAATAGCAGTACCGGAGAACAATGGATGCGTCGCACATACGTACACGTCTTCCGCGCCGCGCTCCTTGAGGCTCTCCACAACATTTACGATCGTCGTGCCGGTATCGATCAAGTCCTCGATAATAATCGGGGTTTGACCTTCTACGTCACCGATAACGTGCGTGATGGAGGATTCGTTGTGCGCAGGACGCTTCTTGATCATGATCGCAAACGAAGTGTCCAAGTAGTTAGCCAGCTTCTCCGCCGTCGAAGCACGTCCTGCATCCGGCGATACAACGACCGGATTCTTGATGTTTTTGGCTTTCAGGTAATCGCTGATCAAGTCAAGCGCCGTCATGTGGTCAACCGGAATGTTGAAGAACCCTTGAATCGCCGGAGCATGCAAATCGATCGTAATGACGCGGTTCGCGCCAACTGTCGTAAGCACGTCAGCCAACATTTTCGCCGAGATCGGCTCCCGCGGAGCTGCCTTGCGTTCCTGACGAGCATAGCCGTAGTAAGGCATGATGATGTTGACCGTTCTCGCCGAAGCGCGCTTCGCCGCATCGATCATCACGAGCAATTCTACAAAATGCTCGTTGATCGGATGAGAGAACGATTGAACGAGAAATACGTCGCAGTTACGAATCGTTTCCTCGTAGTGAACGTAGATCTCCCCGCTTTTGAAACGAGACATCTTAATTGCACCGAGCGATAGACCTAGCTCTGCACTGATTTTTTGAGCCAATACCGGATTGGACGAACCCGAAAATATACGCACCTTGTCGCTTACCATGATACCCTCCTGAGCGTCTTAAACCAATAAATTTTACTTATCAAGTACTGTCGCTTGTCGAAGATTATTCGACAAATCTTGTCTTATTCAATCCTATTATACATCGAATTTACGATAATTCAAAAATCAATCAGCAATATTTTTCGACAATTAAATGTCGCTAGCTGCGTATAGCCGACTTCTTTAAGCACAGCGCGTGCTTCTTCCAAATATTGACCCAGTCTCTCCGGCTGGTGAGCGTCAGAGCCGATTGTAAGAGGAATCCCTAGTTCATAGGCATATTCGAGCATACGGCGGCTTGGGAACATCTCCTTCACCGGCGTCCGCAAACCCGATGCATTGAGCTCAATCGCAAGACCGTGCTTCTTGACAGCTTCAAGCGCTGCATTTTCCAAATGAGTCACATCCTCATCCGGCTTGAAGCCGAACCGCTTAATGACGTCTATATGGCCGATGTAGTCGTAGAAGCCCGTTGCTGCCGCTTTGATAACCGCATCGTAATATTGCTCGTACACCGCCAGCTTGTTTTTGCCTTCCCAGCCCGCCGTCTGACGGAAGTCGGTAATATCCCACTCACCTAGAAAATGAACGGAGCCGATCACGTAATCCCATGGGTAAGCCTTGACGATCGCTTCGATCTGCTCTTCGCAGCCTTCGATATAGTCGCCTTCCAGTCCGACGCGGACGTCGATCTGCCCCTTGTACTTCTCCTTCAGAGCGAGACATTCCTCGACATAGCGCGGAAGCTCCTCCATCGGCATCGCCATCTCCGGCAAGTAAGTTGCGGGATCAACATGCAGCAGCGGCATATGGTCAGAAAGGCCGATCTGCGCAAGTCCGATCTCGATGCCCTTCTTCACGTACTCTTCAAGGTCGCCTACCGCGTGGCCGCAGCGGGCATGATGGGTATGATAATCGATAAACATGAGCATTCCGGCCTTTCGTTTTGTAAAATGGGGGGTCAGAAATTCGATAGCCTGTAGACTATCTCATTTTGTTCGTAGTTGGCTTGCCTACGCGTCCGCTTAGCTCGCGCATTACATCGTCAAGCGGCAGCTTGCGCTCGCGCAGCAGCACCATCAGATGGAAGATCAAATCGCTCGCTTCACTGCGAAGCTCGTCGTTGTCTTGATTTTTCGCCGCGATAATAACTTCTGAAGCTTCTTCGCCGATCTTCTTCAGAATCTTATCAACGCCCTTCTCGAACAGGTACGTCGTATATGCGCCGTCCGGACGCTCTGCATCTCGCTGCGCGATGACGCTCTCCAGATGGCCGAGCATGGCGAATCGCTCAACTGCTTGTTCTGTCGGTTCAGCGGCTGGAGTTGATGCGCCTTGCACCTCGATCCCATTATAGAAGCAGCTGTATCGGCCTGTATGGCAAGCCGGACCTTGCTGCTCCACGCGAAGCAGCAGCGTATCGCCGTCGCAGTCGTAGGACATCGAGACGATGCGCTGCGTATGTCCGCTAGTCGCTCCCTTGTTCCATAGCTCGCTGCGCGAGCGGCTCCAATACCAGGTAACGCCGGATTCTATGGATAGCTTAAGCGATTCCTCGTTCATATACGCAAGCATGAGCACTTCTTTGCTCTGAGCGTCTTGAACGACAGCCGGAATCAATCCCGCCGCATCCCATTTGATTTGTGTAAGCAGCTCGTTGTAATCGTTAACCGTCATCGAACTTCTACTCCCTTCAGACGCAAATCGTCCTTAACCTCGCGAATCGTCATTTCTTTATAGTGGAAAATTGTCGCCGCTAGAGCCGCATCCGCATGTGCCTGCTGGAACACCTCGTTGAAGTGTTCGATCTTACCCGCTCCGCCGGAGGCAATAACCGGAATACCAAGCGAATCCGATACGGCCTGAGTCAGCTTCAAGTCGAAGCCGTCCTTCGTTCCGTCCGCGTCCATACTCGTCAGCAGTATTTCCCCCGCGCCGAGACGCTCGACCTCGCGTGCCCATTCCAGCGCGCGAATGCCCGTTGTCTGACGGCCGCCATGCGTGTACACTTCCCATTCGCCCCATTCCGGATTGAACTTCGCGTCGATTGCTACGACGATACATTGCGAGCCGAACTTGCGCGCGCCTTCCGATACGAGCGCTTTATTCTTCACCGCTGCCGTATTAATGCCGATCTTGTCCGCTCCCGCGCGCAGCAGCCGCTTCATATCGTCTACATGCGAGATGCCGCCGCCAACCGTGAACGGAATCGTAATCTCACCGGCCGTCCGCTTCACGACCTCAATCATCGTCGCGCGTCCTTCGACGGACGCCGATATATCTAGAAATACAAGCTCGTCTGCACCCTCGCGGTCATAAGTAGCCGCAAGCTCGACCGGATCGCCCGCATCGCGCAGATTGACGAAGTTGACGCCCTTCACGACACGGCCGTCCTTCACATCGAGACACGGAATGATACGTTTCGCCAGCATGTTGCCCTCTCCTTTATATGCCCAGGCCGGGCCTTCTATCGCTATATCGTTGTTACGCTTGCTGCTGCAGCTGCGGGCTGCCAGTCAGCGCCAAGAAATTGCCGAGCAGCTTCATGCCGAGATCGCCGCTCTTCTCCGGGTGGAACTGCATGCCGTACACGTTGCCGCGTCCGACGATCGCCGTCACCTGCTGATTGTAGTCCGTCGTTGCAAGCAGGTCGCTCGCCAGCTCCGGCTTTGCATGGAAGGAGTGAACGAAATACACATGCCCCTCTTCCAGTCCTTCGAACAGCGGCGATTGCTTCTGCAAGAACGACAGCTTGTTCCAGCCCATGTGAGGCACTTTGTAGTCGCCTTGGAAGCGAATGACCTTACCCGGGAGCAGGTTCAGCCCTTCGTTCCGACCGTATTCCTCGCTCTCGCTGAACAGAAGCTGCATGCCGAGGCAGATGCCCAGCATCGGCTTGCCGGAAGCAGCGTAGAACTTCGCGACCTCATCCAGCTTCGTGTTGCGCAGATTCTGCATCGCGTCGCCGAATGCGCCAACGCCCGGCAATATCGCCCCGTCCGCCTCTAGAATGCGCTGCGGATCAGCGGTGATGACCGCTTCGAACCCTAGCCGCTCAACCGCTTTGCTCACGCTATGCAGGTTGCCCATGCCATAATCTATAATCGCAATCATTTACAGCACTCCCTTCGTTGAAGGCACTCCTTGTACGCGAGGATCAATGCTCGTCGCTTCGTCGATCGCACGGCCAAGCGCTTTGAATACCGCCTCGATCATGTGATGCGTGTTTTTGCCGTAGTGAACGATAACGTGCAGCGTGATGCGCGATTCAAGCGCCAGCTTCCATAGGAACTCGTGAACGAGCTCAGTAGAGAAGCTTCCGACCTGCGCCGATGGATATTCCGCTCGATATTCAAAGTGAGGACGGTTGCTGACGTCGACAATGACTTGTGCTAGCGCCTCATCCATCGGTACGAATACGCTGGCATAACGTTTAATGCCGCGTTTGTCGCCCAGTGCTTCGCGAAGCGTCTGCCCGAGGCAGATGCCGATGTCTTCAACGGTGTGGTGATCGTCAATGTCGATGTCGCCGCGCGCCTCGACTTGCAGGTTGAATTGTCCGTGCTTCGTGAACAGGTCAAGCATATGGTTCAGGAAAGGCACATCCGTTTCGAGCTTCGTCTCGCCAGTGCCGTCCACTGCGAAAGACAGCTTAATATCCGTTTCATTCGTTTTGCGCTCGACCGACGCCTCACGCACTCTAGTATCCGCCATTGTAATTCCTACTTTCCTTGTATGTTGGTTATTTGTTTATCTCCCGCCTGAGGCTGTTAGCTCCTGAGCAGCATGATTTAGTTTCCTAGAATCTAGTCTATTAAAGCCCGCGTTCCTTCTCCAAACGGATCTCGATCGCGCGAGCATGTCCTTCTAATCCTTCGTGGCGCGCAAGTGTGATAATTTTGTCGCCATTTGCCATTAGCGCTTCCTTGCTGTAGTAGATCAAGCTCGACTTCTTAAGGAAGTCGTCAACATTGACCGGCGAGGAGAAACGCGCTGTGCCGTTCGTCGGAATGATGTGATTCGGTCCTGCGAAATAATCGCCGACCGGCTCCGAGCTATACGGGCCGAGGAAGATCGCGCCCGCGTTCTCAATGAGGCCGAGCAGGCTCATCGGATCGGCCGTCAGCACTTCCAGATGCTCAGGCGCCAACTGATTGACGACGTCGATGCCGTCCTTCAACGAGTCGACGAGCAGCGCTGCGCCGTAGTTGTCTACCGAGCTGCGAGCGATCGCCTCGCGCGGCAGCGTGGAGAGCTGGCGCTCGACTTCAGCGGCGACAGCCTCGGCCAGCTTCGTCGACGGCGTAATGAGGATCGCCGACGACATCTCGTCGTGCTCCGCCTGCGACAGCAGGTCGGCAGCGACGTAGGAAACGTCCGCCGTGTCATCGGCGAGGACGACGATTTCGCTTGGGCCGGCGATGCTGTCGATATCGACGGCGCCGAATACGGCGCGCTTCGCCAGCGCCACGTAGATGTTCCCCGGTCCGCAGATCTTGTCGACCGGAGCAATCGAAGCCGTGCCGTACGCAAGCGCGGCAATGGCTTGTGCGCCGCCGACCCGGTACATCTCCTTGACGCCCGATTCCGCGGCGGCAACGAGAATATACGGGTCGATGCCTGCCTTACCGCCAGTAGCGGGCGGCGTTACCATCACGATCTCCGGCACGCCGGCTACTTGTGCCGGAATGACGTTCATAAGCACGGACGACGGATAAGCCGCCTTGCCCCCGGGCACGTATACGCCGACCCGCTTCAGCGGTCGCAGAATTTGCCCGAGCAGCGTCCCGTCCGGCTGCAGGTCCATCCACGAGTTGCGCTTCTGCTTCTCGTGGAAAACCCTAATGTTCACGGCCGCCTCGCGGATGGCCGTGAGGAACGCGGCGTCGACCTTGTCATACGCCGCCTCAATCTCCTGCTGCGTCACGCGAAGCGACGCAGCATCCAGCTTCACGCGGTCAAGCTGCTCCGTGTACCTGAGCAGCGCCGCGTCTCCTTCCGTTCGGACCGCCTCTACGATGGTCCGAACGACCTCGTTCTGCTCGGGCGAGCCATACTCGACCTCGCGCTTCAACCCAAACTGCTCCGCTCTCATAATGCGCATGCGTAGCGCTCCTTCCCTCACACGTTCTCTATCGCTCTCTTACCTTAACCATCCTGTACCGAAGCTTCTCTATCGCACTCTCGCCCTAATCAAGCCTTAGCCGCAAGCGTCTCCTGCAACAAGTCGCATAAGCTTTGAATGCTGTCATTTTTCATCCGATAGCTAACCCGGTTGGCGATCAAGCGGCTCGTAATGCCGAAGATCGATTCCATCTCCACCAGCCCGTTTTCCCGCAGCGTCTGTCCCGTTTCCACCATATCGACGATCCGATCGGCAAGGCCGATCAGCGGCGCCAACTCAATCGAGCCATTCAGCTTGATGACCTCAACCTGTTGACCCAGCTCGCGGAAGTAAGCCGATGCTACGTTCGGATATTTCGTCGCGACGCGCGGATTAATCGTCGGCTTCCAATCCGGCAAGCCGATGACCGACATCCGACATTTCGCAATGCCAAGATCGAGCAGCTCGTAAACATCCTTGTTCTCTTCCATCAATACGTCCTTGCCGACAATCCCGATATCGGCTACGCCATATTCTACGTAAGTCGGCACATCGACCGGCTTCGCCATGATGAACTCCATCTTCGCTTCCGGCAGCTCGATAATGAGCTTGCGCGTATCGTCGAAGTCGCTCGGAATCGGCAAGCCCGCTTCGCGGAACAGCTTGGAAGCTTGCTTGTAAATGCGGCCTTTCGGCATCGCCACTTTCAATATTTGCTTGTTGTCTCCGCTCATGTGGCGCTGCCTCCTTTCACAACAAAATCACTGAAATCTGTATACGTAATGCCTTTAAACTCGAACGGCCCACCTGAACCGCCGCTCTTGCGAATCGCTTTATAAGCCTCAACGCTTTCCTCATTAACCCGCTCCGTCACAACCTTAACGCCATCGCCGCGCAGCTCCTGCGCCTTTGCCAGCGCATCCGTGCGCCCCGCCGCATCATAGACGATCAGCGTTCTCTCCACCGCTTCATCCGCCTCGTTGCCGAGCAGCTCCAGTATACGCGTCGTTTTCAGCGCGAAGCCCGTAGCCGGCGCCTTGCGCCCGAACTGCGACAACAGATTGTCGTAACGCCCGCCGCTAGCTACCGGGAATCCGAGATCGGCTGCATATCCCTCGAAAGTCATGCCTGTATAATAAGAGAAATCTCCAATCATTGTGAGATCAATAAGCACATGCTCGCATACGCCATATGCCTTCAATACATCCCAAATTTCGCACAGATGACTGATCGACTCGCGTGCCTTCGCATTGCCGCTAAGCTGCAACGCCTGATCGCATATTTCCTGTCCGCCTCGCAATCTAAGGATGCCCTCCAGCTCGCGCTGCACCGGCTCGTCGAGCGCAAGCTTGCGCAATTGCTCGCGGTAGCCCACATAATCGCGTCCGAGCAAGCAAGCTTTAAGCTGCTCCTGTGCTTCCTCGCGGCCTGCCAGCGTCTCCTCGAATAGACCATTCAAGAAGCCGACGTGGCCAATGGCAATCTTGAAGCGCTCTACGCCGGCCGCTTTTAGCGACGCGATAGCAAGCGCTACAACCTCAGCGTCCGCCTCCGCAGACGAATCGCCGACTAATTCCACACCCGTCTGGAAAAACTCCGCCTCGCGTCCTGCTTCCTCTTCGATCGCACGGAATACATTAGAGTGGTACGACAATCGCAACGGGAAATCGGCATCCTTCAATAACGATGCCACTACACGCGCAATCGGCGACGTCATATCGGAGCGAAGCACAAGCGTCGTTCCGCGATTGTTAAGCAGCTTGAACAGCTTTTGGTCGGACGTCGAGCTGGCAACGCCTACTGTATCGTAATATTCCATCGTGGGAGTCATAATTTGCTCATAGCCCCAGCCTTGCATGCAGGCGAGCACCTGGCGCTCTATATGGCGAAGCTTCGCCACCGCTCCCGGCAAATAATCTTTAACGCCTATCGGCTTCTCAAATACTTTTGGTTTGGACATTTCCGTTCTCACCTTCGGTCACTTTAGTGTATTACAGCATTACCATGTTACCATTCTAACAAATTAAAGATATTAGTCGTAATATTAGCATGAAAAACGCCGCTCCGTCAAGCCAGTAAAAGCCTCTTCCCTCGCTCTGCGCTCTAACAACAAGGAAGCCCCTGCGAACGAATTGGATTCGTCCGCCTGGGGCTGTCCTAACGCTATTTTCATTACTCAATAAGCGGCTAGCTAATGAATAATATGCTTCGCAGGGTCGGCGATATCGGGCTGAGCAACGCTCCGCTTAATCTCTCGCATCGGATTGCCGCCGACGAAGCATCCTGCCGGCACATCCTTATGAACGAGCGAGCCTGCTGCCACCACCGCACCATCGCCGATCGTAACACCCGGCAAAATCGTCGTATTCGCGCCGATCATCACGTTCGAGCCAATCACTACATCGCCAATTCGATATTCTCTGATCAGATACTCATGGGTCAATATCGTCGTATTATACCCAATAATCGAATTGTCGCCGACCTTGATTCGCTCAGGGAAAAATACGTCGACCATCACCATAAGGGCGAAGGCCGTCTTCTTTCCCACTTTCATGCCCAGTACACGCCGATATATGAAGTTTTTGAGCGGCAAGCTTGGACAATAACGCGCCAGCTGGATAAATATAAAGTTGCGTACCGCCTTCAAGCGGCTTACCGTCTTGTACACCTGCCAAAGAGCGTTCGGCCCTTCGACCGGGTATCGGTCAACGTTTCGCAAACGGCTCGCTCTCCATTCCGACGAATGCGTACAAATCGCGCATATCATGAATGATATGATGCGCTCCTGCTTCGCTAAGCAGCTTCTCACCCTTCAGCGACCACGCGACGCCAACTGCTTCCGTGCCTGCCGCTACCGCAGACTTTATGTCAACGACGCTGTCGCCAACCATCATCGTTGTCGCGGGATCAGCGCCAAGCAGCGCGATCGCCTTGTTGACCGGCTCAGGATGCGGCTTCGGATTCTTCACATCGTCAATCGTAATGACGGCATCGACGTATTCGTCTATGCCAACGAACTTAAGCCCCTTCTCCGTTGTAAGGCGCATCTTCGTCGTGACAACGCCGATCTGAATCCCTTTTCCATGAAGATTGCGCAATACTTCCACTACGTATTCAAACGGTTTAACAAGATCGTCGTGCAGCCTAAGGTTAACCTCGCGATAAGCATCAACAAGATGCGATACTTCCTCAAGGCCGGAGAATCGCCTCAATTGGTCAATCAGCGGTTCACCCATCGTCGGAATAATATGCTCTCTACCGAAGCCTTCTGCTGCAATGCCTTTAAGCGCCTCCACGAACGACCGTATAATAAGCTCATTAGTGTCTAGAATCGTGCCGTCCAGATCGAAGAGCACCGTACGTATATTGCCTGTCATCTATCCAATCCTCCCAAACCACTTTCGCAGACATCCAGCACCTAACTGCCGGGCTGCTTCTATTCTTCTTTTCCTTTAGCTCCAGAAGTTCCGCTATCGCCTTCTGCTCCTGCGGCAGTCGACTTTCCATTATTCGCCTGAGCAACCTTCTCCGGCTTGCTCGATACGATCGGATCGGAATAACGGGCAACAGCAAGTCCCGATCTGCGGCGAACAATAACGAAGATGATCGCGGCCACGATCAGAAGCAGAGCAAGAGCCTGCGATATTCTAATATTGCCGTAAGCCGGGTCCAAATAACCTTCCTCGAACACAACGGTCATTGGTGACCATAGCGCATCGATGAACGATGCCAACCATTTCGGACCAGCGAAGCCCAAGCTGTCCGTACGGAGCGCCTCAATAAAGAAGCGGCCGATGGAGTACCAGATGAAATAGGCTGCCATCAATTCTCCGGAGCGAAGAAAGCTCTGACGGCGCAAAATAAACAGGATTGCAATACCCACCAAGCTCCAAAGCGATTCATACAGAAACGCCGGATGATGGAATACGCCATCAACGTTCATTTGATTCACAATAAATGCGGGGATATGAAGCGACTCTCGCAGGAAGCTCTCTTCAACCGGTCCGCCGTAAGCTTCCTGATTCATGAAGTTGCCCCAGCGTCCGATCATTTGACCCGCCAGCAGCGACGGTACGCAAATATCGACGATCCGCAAGAAGTTGTAACCCTTCGCGCGGAAATAGAAATAACCGCAAATGAACGCGCCTATAAGCGCACCGTAGATGGCGATGCCGCCTTCCCATATTTTGAACACATCAAGGAAATTATCCTTATAATCATCCCATGTAAACGCCACATAATATATCCGCGCTCCGATAATTGCCGATGGAACGCCAAGAAGCAGCAGATCCATGAAGAAATCCGGCTTAATGCCGAATCGCTTGCCTTCTTGTACCGCGAGCAGCAAGCCGACCAAAGCCGCCGTGCCCAGAATAATGCCGTACCAATGAACTGATATAGTGCCGATCGAGAACGCAATCGGGTTAATGAGCAAAGTCTCCATTCACGCTTATCTCCTTTGATATCAATATCAATCGTAATCGTCCATATCGTCTGCGATCGTTTCGGTCAGCTTGTTCGTGAATTGCAGCGCCGCATTATAACCCATCCGTTTCAAACGGAAGTTCATCGCAGCCACCTCGATAATGACCGCCAAGTTACGGCCCGGACGAACGGGAACCGTTACGAGCGGAATATCCGTATCGATAATACGGGTCGTTTCTTCATCAAGTCCAAGACGATCATATTGTTTATCCTGCTGCCAATTCTCCAGCTTAATGACAAGGCCAATCCGTTTCTGCGTTCTTACCGCGCCAGCCCCGAACAGCGTCATTACGTTAATGATGCCTAGTCCGCGAATCTCGAGCAAGTGGCGAATAAGCTCCGGCGCGCTGCCATGCAGCTGACCGTCAGACGTCTGCCGAATCTCGACCGCATCGTCGGCTACGAGCCGATGTCCGCGCTTCACAAGCTCTAGAGCAGTCTCGCTCTTACCGATGCCGCTTCCTCCGGTAATAAGCATCCCTACGCCATAGACGTCAACAAGAACGCCATGAATCGTCGCTGTCGGCGCAAGCTTCTTCTCCAGGAAGTCCGTAATCCGGCTGGATAGAATCGTCGTAGCAACATTGCTGCGCAGCACCGGAATCTTCGATTCATTCGATTGCTGCACCAGCTCCTCAGGCGCTTCAAGTCCTCTTGTTAAAATAATGCAAGGTGTCTCCTCGTTACATAGCCACGCCATACGATCCTTGCGTTCTTCACTCTCCAACGTGCTGAGGAACGATATTTCCGTCCGTCCAAGCAATTGCACGCGCTCGCTCGGATAATAATGAAAATAGCCGGCCATTTCCAGGCCTGGTCGGTACAAATCGTCAACCGTAATTGCTCGCTTCAGCCCATCTTCTCCAGCGACGATTTCGAGCTGAAATTGCTGGACTAGCTCAGACACCTTTACTTTTTTCGCCATCGTATGGCCTCCTCTTATGACAACTGCAGCAAGCTGATATGTAAGTATGTTTCCAATGTCTTCATCGTAAAGGAAAAAGACGCCGAACGCAACGTTTCAGCGCTGCTCGGCGTCCTTATGTCATTTAATTGCAATGCTTATCGGCTTTAAAATATAACCCGGATACTGCTGCACGCGGAACGTTAGCGGCTGTACATAATCGGCCATCGGAATTTTGTAGTAATAACTGGCCGGCTCCAATCCTCCCGCACTCCATTTAATCTGCGTTCCATCCTTATCCAGGAGGTTATACGTTTTGCCACTCGCATCCGCGAAGCTTCCCTGATGCTCGAGAAACGCGTAACCAAGCTTCTGATCCGTTTCATCCAAGTTCGCCATATCGATTTGCAGGACATATCCGTTCCCATCCTCTTGCTTCCCGTGATAGGTGATGCGATTGTCGGGTGTTTCGCTCGTCCGGCCCGTCTCCGTGTTAATAACGAATAGCCGATCCCGATCGGACATATATACACCGTCTGCTTTAAACGTGAGCTTCTTAGGCTTGCTAAAATAACTGCTTTGGAAATGATAGACCATCTCCGTACGATAATCCCCCATACCTGTCTTCCACTTGTAAATGCGACCCTTCTCGTCCTTCAGAACCGCATCGATCAACCCGTTTATTTGCAGTGAATTGCTTGGGTCAGCCTCTACGATCACTCTCACCTGCAGCGGCGTGATGACTGCGCTTTTTACCGTCAACCGTTGACCGTTAAGCTCAATAACCTTATTAACCGCAATTTCCTCGCGCATACCCTTGAATCTGGAATGATCGATCGGAACATTAATTCGGAGCCATTGATCCTTCAGCTTCACATTCAAATCAATGTTTTCCGGCATTGCTTCGCCCTCCTGAAGAGAAGCATCGAAATAATCATACATAACCGATCCTGCTTCTTCCTTGTATCCTCCCAATTGTGAAAAGCCGATCGTGCCTCGCACTCCCTCACCGTTCTCCTTCAACAACTTAAAGTCCTCGATCTCCGTCTCGCTCGTTATGCCCGGTCCCTCGCCCGTATACAGGATCACGAGCCGATTGTCATCGGCAATGACGCCGTTTACTGTCAGCTTGAATCCGTTCTTCTCATCGGTCAAGCTCATCGGTTGAATGAATTCGTTGTCGAGCGCCGATACGAGCGTCTTATCACCTTGGATAAGCTCTACAAATCCGGCGAAGCCCGGAATTTCCTTTATGATCGCCGCGAAGGAAGGAGATACGCGAACGAATGCCGTCAGTAGCAGCAGTATGCATACCGCCGATAAACCAAGCTTCAGACTGATCCGTCTCCTGCTTCTCGTGACCGCATGCCGGTGTCCCCTCTCAAGTCCGTGACGAATAGCTGCATCGAGCTTAGCTTCTTCTATCGACAGCATTTCGCATTCAACATAATTACTGTCGTTTTTCAGCAAAACTTCGGTTAACCGATCCTCATTTCCCGCTTTGTCGTTCATCGTCCTCCACCTCCTCAGTCAATGACTTATCGCTTCGCAGCAGCTTCAACGCTTTATTCAACCATGTCCGTATCGTGCCATCCGGCTTCTCCAGCAGCTCAGCTATTTCGGTAATTGTCATATCGCGATAATACTTCAGTACGACGACCATCCGGTAATTGGCAGGCAATGTTTTTACTTGAGCAGCCATATCGAGCCTTGCTGCCGCCGCGTCGTCGTCACGCCTTTCTTCGCCCCTTCGCATGAGGCTTGCTTCAAGCGTTCTTTCTTGCTCTCGCTTGCGCTTCTTCCGCTCGTCCATGCATACCCGTATCAAAATTCGAATCGTCCATGTCGTGAAGTACTTCGCTTCTCGCAGCGTTCGACGCTTCGCCCATACGCGGCATACTGTTTCCTGCATGGCCTCCAGAGCATCATCCTCATTGCGCATATAGGCGAAGGCGATACCGTACAGCTGGCGCTTATCCATCTCGATACGCTGTAGCAGAGCCGTCTCGTCCCCCAGAATGGCTGCCAAAGCGCATTGATCCCGATCCTCCATGCCTTCCCTCCCCGTCCAAACATTCATACTAATTAGACGCGCGAGCTTCAAAAACGGTTTTCATATACAAACGAAAAAAAGAGTTGCCTGGATACATCCAGGCAACTCTCGTTAGATCGAAGGATTAAACTTCGAAAATGTTCAATTCGGACTCTTTGTCGAACAGATGAACTTTGTTCATGTCAAGAGCAAGCTTAACGCTTGCGCCGTCACGAAGGCCGGAACGTCCGTCTACGCGAGCGATAACTGTATCAGTGCCGATACCGTTCAGGTACAGGTACATTTCGTGACCAAGGTTTTCAGCAACCTCAATGTTTGCATTTACGATTGTGTTCGGGGAAGCTTCCAAGAACACAGGCTCTTCGTGAAGGTCTTCTGGACGAATGCCAAGAATAACTTCTTTGCCGATGTAGCCTTTCGAGCGAAGGGCAGCGGATTTACCTTCAGGAACAACAACGTCCACGCCTGCAGCTTTGAATTTAACCGTACCGCCTTGTTCAGACAACAACCCGGAGATGAAGTTCATCGAAGGAGCGCCGATAAAGCCAGCTACGAAGATATTAACAGGGTGGTTGTAAAGCTGTTCAGGGGAATCGGTTTGTTGAATGAAACCGTCCTTCATAACAACGATACGGTCGCCCATCGTCATTGCTTCGATTTGGTCATGTGTTACATAAATTGTAGTTGTTTCAAGACGCTTAGTCAGTTTGCTGATTTCAGCGCGCATTTGTCCACGAAGTTTCGCGTCCAAGTTGGAAAGCGGCTCATCCATCAAGAATACTTGCGGCTCACGTACGATTGCGCGTCCCAAAGCGACACGTTGACGTTGACCACCGGAAAGAGCTTTTGGTTTACGGTCGAGCAAATGCTCAATATCAAGAATTTTAGCAGCTTCACGAACACGTTTGTCGATGTCTGCTTTTTTGAATTTACGAAGTTTAAGGCCGAACGCCATGTTTTGGTAAACGTTCATGTGCGGGTACAACGCGTAGGATTGGAATACCATCGCGATGTCGCGGTCTTTAGGAGCTACGTCGTTTACAAGACGGTCGCCGATGAACAATTTGCCTTCAGAAATTTCTTCCAAGCCAGCGATCATACGAAGAGTAGTCGATTTACCGCAACCGGACGGTCCTACCAATACGAGGAACTCTTTGTCCTTGATGTCTAAGTTAACGTCAGTAACCGATGCTTTGTCGGTACCCGGGTATTTCTTGTAAATATTCTCTAAACGTACGCCTGCCATGATAAGTTTCCCCCTAGAAAGAAATTTCGTTATGCACTTATCTTATCCGATGTAAGCGTTTGTGACTATGCACATACTCTACAAAAAAATTAATTCCTTTTCGTAACTTTGTACAATAGTAATATGATTTTGACGAGAACGGCATCGCGAAATTGGCGAACGTCAAGCCCTGTCTCCTGCTTCAGCTTATCCAGCCGATACAGGAGCGTATTGCGGTGAATGTACAGCTTCTTGGCTGTCTCGCTCACATTGCAGTCCAGCGTGAAGAACGTCTCCAGCGTGCTCAGCATCTCGGGTTCAACGAACATATCTGCTCGTTTCAGCGATTGCTCCAAGTACTTCGCTCGCTGCGTTTCAGGAATAGCATTAAGCAATCGCTCCAGCTGCAGCATCCAAGGCATATGAATATTCGTTCCTACGTGGAACTTGCGTCCAAGATTAATCGTCTCACGTAGCAGGATCGTCGTCTCTACGATACCTTTGGCCGGCGTCGCGGGCTGCGCCACCGCCAGATGGCACTCCCCGATCCATTCGCTGGCAAGCATCTCGTGCAGCCCTGAACAGATCGACTCCAAGCTGTCCTCCAGTGTCTCTTCTTCATTTTCGTCGAAAGATTCTGAATCCTCGTCGCGCAGAAGCGAGATCGGCCCCCATATGAGCCATTCCTGGGTTTTCAACGGTATAAGCAGCACATCGTCTGACAAGAAGGAACGAAGCAGCTTCTCCAGCTCTGTGTACGTCGTTAGCTTCGTGTTGGATTGCTCAGTTACAAGCAGGAAAGGAATCATTTCATTAAAAAGACGGCTGCCGACAACGAGATGGTCCGGCAAAGAATAAGCCGGCTCGGCCTCCTCGAGCTGCTGTTGAATCCATTCGCTAAGTTTCAGCGCATTCCTCTCTGACTCAGAGACAGACAAAGCTTTCTTGGAATCCGCCTCTCCACCGCGCACAAGCTGAAGCGTCCAGCTAATAAGCTCCTTCTCGGCTTGACTGATCCCGCTCAGTTCGATCTCGAGCAGCTCAACAGAATGATCGGACAAAGCAGCAACGAAATGCAGCTTATTGTGCTTCTCGACACGCTGGCCCTCCGCGGGATGGTGAGAATTAAGCTCTGCCGGCCAAAGCGCATCAGCATCCTTGACCACTTCCACCCATTCCGTAATAGAAATCGTATGTACATGAATCGGACAATTTAAAATGTGCTGCAGTGGTTTCAACCAATCTGTCGTGCTCATTTTTGCTCTTCTCCAATCTCCTCGGCTAATGCCGCTCTACGGCTATCGAAACGCCTTTTTAACGTCATTGTACCATAACGGCAAAACAAGTTCAGCCAATAGCGAGCAAAAGGATGATCGACATCAGTGCGAACAGCGCTGAAATCAAATATAAGAACGACACGGTTTGGACTTGATTCAGTCCCCACTTCATTAAAGTATGATGCGTATGCAGCTTGTCCGCATGATGAAGTCCCTTGCCGCTCATAAGTCGGCGCAGCATCACAAAGGACGTATCAAGGATCGGCAGTCCTAATGCAAGCAACGGTACAAGCATGGATATGAATGTCGCTCGCTTCAATGTGCCATCCACTGCAATGACTGCAAGCGTATATCCGAGGAACGTCGCTCCCGCATCGCCCATGAAGATACGCGCCGGATAGAAGTTGTGAATCAGGAAACCGATGGACACTCCAGCCGCGATAACGGCAAGCATTGCCGCATCGGACCTACCCGTCATAAGCGCTGCCGCGAGCAATGTTAATGACGAAAGTGTGCATACGCCTGACGCAAGTCCATCCACCCCATCGATGAAGTTAATCATATTAATGAGAGCGAATACCCATAGTGACGTCGCCAGCCATGAGAACCATCCATCGAAAGAATAGAAATAGCCGTTGATCGGGCTCGCGATGCCTGCCATTTGGATGTGGAACATCGATGGGACAGACGCCGCAGCTAAATAAATGATTACACGCGGCCATACCGGAAATTCGCGACCTGTCGCTTTCCATGCATCATCGAGCAGACCGACAGCCACGAGCACGAAGCCACCGATCACGATCGTCCAGCTTAGCGGAGTGAAGCCGACGAACAGCAGCATTGTTACCACGCAGCCAGCAAAAATAGCCGCTCCGCCCATTAGGGGAATCGGTTTACGGTGAATTTTTCGCGACGTTGGACGATCTACGAAACCAAGTCTTAACGCAAGCTTCCTAAGCGGCGGTACTGTAGCAAAAACAATCGCAAAGCTGATTAATGCCGCTAATCCATACATCATGTCGAATACCCCTCCGGAAGAAGCTTTTGTACCATTGTTCCCCAGTGAGGCAAAAATAAAAGATACTAAAAGATATTAATGTTCAGTCAAAATAAATAACAAAAAACCGAAGATCCAGGATCTCCGGTTGCGTTTGTTGTTTTGGGTAAAAATGGTGAGCCATGAAGGACTCGAACCTTCGACACCCTGATTAAAAGTCAGGTGCTCTACCAACTGAGCTAATGGCTCTTGATGTGGGAAATGGTGGAGGATGATGGATTCGAACCACCGAACCGTGAGGAAGAGATTTACAGTCTCCCGCGTTTGGCCACTTCGCTAATCCTCCACAATATTATTTCTGTCTGCCAAAAGCAGAAAAAAATAAAGTGGTGGCTCGGGACGGAATCGAACCGCCGACACGAGGATTTTCAGTCCTCTGCTCTACCGACTGAGCTACCGAGCCTTACTTTAAAGAGAAAAAATGGCGGAGCTGACGGGATTCGAACCCGCGGTCTCCTGCGTGACAGGCAGGCATGTTGGGCCACTACACCACAGCTCCGAGTTTAGATGGTGGAGGATGACGGGATCGAACCGCCGACCCTCTGCTTGTAAGGCAGATGCTCTCCCAGCTGAGCTAATCCTCCACAATAGGTGTTTCAAGTAAAGAAAGGTAATGGTAGCGGCGAAGGGGATCGAACCCCCGACCTCACGGGTATGAACCGTACGCTCTAGCCAGCTGAGCTACACCGCCACGCTTGTCCCCCGAATGCTTGTCTCTTCTGAACGTTCGGGGACGTTCACAAGGTCAGGTAATGGCGTCGCCAAACGCCTTTACAATGATGTCGCATAAACTGCACTAGTCAGCTTGCTGCAACAGGCATTGCGCCCTGAAAACTGGATACGAAAGAATGTTGCTGCTGAACTTTAGCTGTTGCCTATAGGTTGTATGGACCATATAAGCCTTTTAGGA
>NZ_JBANSP010000049.1:0-19545 GCF_037167145.1 Paenibacillus sp. YIM B09110
TAAGGAAGGAGGAACAAAAAAAGCGGCGCTGCCCTCAATGAGGACAGCGCCGCTTTCCTATTAGCAAAGATTACTTAACAGCAGCTTCGTAACGTTTGCCAACTTCAGCCCAGTTTACAACGTTCCAGAACGCTGCAATGTAGTCAGGGCGTTTGTTTTGGTAGTTCAGGTAGTAAGCATGCTCCCAAACGTCCAGTCCGAGGATTGGCGTTTCGCCTTCCATGATCGGGCTGTCTTGGTTAGGCAAGCTGTATACTTTCAATTTGCCGTTAGCTACTGCAAGGAAAGCCCAGCCGCTGCCGAAACGAGTTGTTGCTGCTTTCGCGAAGTCAGCTTTGAAAGTATCGAAGCCGCCAAGCTCGCTCTCGATTGCCGCTGCAAGAGCGCCAGTAGGAGCGCCGCCAGCGTCAGGTCCGATTGTTTCCCAGAACAGGCTGTGGTTAGCGTGGCCGCCGCCGTTGTTGCGAACAGCAGTACGGATGCCTTCAGGTACGCTTGCCAGATCGGAGATCAACTCTTCGATCGATTTGCTTTGCAATTCAGGAGCGGACTCAAGAGCTGCGTTCAGGTTCGTCACATATGCGTTGTGGTGACGGCCGTGGTGAATTTCCATTGTAGTCGCATCGATATGCGGCTCAAGCGCGTTGTGCGCGTAAGGCAATGCTGGTAGTTGATGTGCCATTATTATTACCTCCTAAATATATGTAGCTTAGCAATTCCATTATCCCTTATCCGATCGAATAAATCAACATTAATGTTGCAAAAGTCGGAGGGGCAAAAAGGCGACTAATAGCAATCCAACATAGCGTAACACAGAAGCAAAACAATTATTCAGAGTAACGTTGATTAACGTAATTTTAACAAAAAAAGAGATAAAATGAATGAAAACGCTTTATATAAAGCGTTTTCACGAGTAAATCGAAGATTTGTTTAATTTTTATAAGGAATTTCGAAGATTTTAGAAGGAATTCGTATGATTTTGTCGTATAATATTCTAGAAGCAGCACTATGACAAGAAATAGAAGGTGTTAATTTAATGAACGTACGTTCCTTCCAGTTGTCCGATTACAGACCGATTACAGCTCTTCTCGAAGAAGTGTTAACCGAAGAGTGTTACGAACAAACGATGGAAGCTTTTGCACGTCAATTGTCATGGGATAGCGATTTGGTTCTTGTCGCTGTCGAAGATTCCGAGCTTGTTGGAATGATTATCGGAACGATTGATAATAACAAAGGTTATTATTATCGAATCGCCGTATCGCCACAACATCAACGGAAAGGAATAGGCAAGTCGCTTATTCAGGGGCTGCGTCAGCGCTTCGAGCAGCGTCATGTTACAAAGATACTTATTACCGCGGACGAGCACAACGAGCCGGTATTGCCGTTATATGAGTCCATGGGCTACGCGTCCAACGACTTTTTCCGGTCTTTCCAGAAGCTGAGCATCGTAACGGGTTAACGCGGATTTTCTGCAATTATAATTTGTGCAGGGGCATATCTGCATCGCCATTGCTTTTGGCGGTGAGATATGCTTTTCTTATTACTATAGACATGTGTGAGGAGAACGGTATGGTACGATACATGCACTGTGTTATCAAGAGCTTCAAGCATAACGGTCACATCCATCGTACATGGCAGCGCAATTGGCTCGTTCCCAGCGAGCTGCTTGTTCCGGAGCACCTGGAAGAGTCCATGATCGTTCTAATTAATCGACAGACGCCGATACAGGAATCGGACGGCAAGCAATGGATCAGCCGTGTTCCTGCCGTTTCATTCTTCATACCTGGCATTTGGTTTAATGTCGTAGCCCTTATTGAGGAAAACGGCATACGTTACTATTGCAATATCGCTTCTCCTCCTTATTTGCAAGGGGACGTGCTGACATATATCGATTATGACCTTGATGTTATTCGTACGACGGACGGCGGATGTTTTGTCGTTGATCAGGATGAGTACGAGCTTCATAGCCATATGTATCACTACCCGCAGATGGTGGATGATAAAGTCCAAGAAGGGCTGGCGGCTTTGCTGTTAAGAATAGAAAGCGGACAACCGCCTTTTCAAGATGAGCATGTTACGGCCTACTACGAGGCGTGGCTTCAGGCAAACGGCGAGGTGGAATAATGACTTTGGCAGAATCGGAAACGGCATCATCCTCCAATAAACCTAATGAAAATAATCGCACTTGGCGCTCTGAGGCTTGGGATTGGCTCAGGACGCTTATTGTTGCATTCGTGGTTGTCCTTATTGTACATTTTTTTGTATTCAATTTATCTACGGTAGAAGGCCATTCTATGGAGCCGACGCTGCTTGATGATGAGTGGCTGTTCGTGAACAAGTTCGTGTATTTGGTCGGCAAGCCCAAAGCGGGTGACGTTGTTATATTGAAGGAACCCGATGACGGAAGCGGGGAGAAGAAGTTTCTCGTGAAGCGTGTTATCGGTGTTCCTGGTGATCAAATCGAGATCTATGATAATCAGTTGTACCGCAATGGTGAGCTCGTCATAGAAAATTATATCGACACTTCTATAGAGGGCATGAATTATGGACCAAGCGTCGTAGAAGAGGGACGATACTTCGTAATGGGAGACAATCGTCATCTGCAAGCGAGCTTGGACAGCCGAATTTTCGGCACGGTGCCGCGCAGTCTGATTAAAGGCAGGGCGGATTATATTTTATGGCCTTATAACAAATTACGCGGATTGTAGTTTATTCCACTCGTTTAGAAGTTGGGAGGTAGAACATTAATGAAAGAAGTTATGATCTATACGGACGGAGCTTGCTCCGGTAATCCTGGACCCGGCGGCTGGGGCGCTGTGCTCTTCTACGGATCGAAGCAGAAGGAAATATCCGGCGGCGAGAAGCATACGACCAATAACCGTATGGAAATTCAAGCGGTTATCGAAGGGTTAAGACTGCTCAAGGAGCCTTGCTCAGTCAAGGTGTACAGCGATTCGGCCTATGTCGTCAATTGCTTTCAGAAAGGCTGGATACACGGCTGGCTTCGCAACGGGTGGAAGAACAGCAAGAAGGATCCGGTGGAAAATCAGGAACTTTGGAAAGCGTTATGGGAACTCATGAAGATGCATACCGTTGAATACGTCAAAGTAAAGGGCCATAGCGACAATGAATGGAACAATCGCTGCGACGAGCTTGCGCGCGAAGCGATCCGCAGGCTGTAAGCGATGACTGACCGCTACAGCAAGCTGAAAGAAGAGATGAAGGCTGCGGCGGCCGAGCTTGGCATCGATAAGATTGGCGTCGCATCGGCTGACCCTTTCACCGAGATGAAACAAATATTAATTCGTCATCGCGAGCTTGGCAGAGAATCCGGCTTCGAGGAGAAGGATCTCGACAAGCGTACGAATCCGGCGCTATTGTTCGACAATCCGCAATCGATCATCGCAATCGCGGTTGCTTATCCTTCGAAGATGGACAACCCTCCTAAGTCCGAGCGCGGCGCACGTCGCGGCATTATGTCCCGCTCCTCTTGGGGAGAGGACTACCACCGCGTATTGCGCGACCGGCTTGCTCGGCTGGAGGCGTGGCTTCGCGAGCGCATTCCTGATCTGCGGGTGGAGAGTATGGTCGATACGGGCGAGCTCGTCGATCGTGCGGTTGCTGAGCGCGCCGGCCTTGGCTGGAGCGCCAAAAACTGCGCGGTCATTACGCCGGAGTGGGGCTCATGGGTGTATCTCGGCGAGATGATAACGAATATCCCGCTGCCGCCGGACGAGCAAATGACCGATCAGTGCGGTTCCTGCACGATATGCATCGATGCCTGTCCTACGGACGCGCTGGTTGGACCCGGACAGCTTGATTCGAGCAAGTGTATTTCATTTATTACGCAGACGAAAGGGTTCGTAGAAGAGCCGATCATGCGTAAGATCGGGAATCGGATTTATGGCTGCGATACATGCCAAACGGTATGCCCGATCAACAAGGGGAAGAACTGGACGCATCAGCCGGAGCTGCAGCCTGATCCGGAGCTCGTTATGCCGCTCCTTGAGCCGCTTTTATCGATGAGCAATAAAGAGTTCCAAGAACGTTATTCCCGCAGTTCCTCCGCGTGGCGGGGGAAGAAGCCGATCCAACGCAATGCCGTCATAGCGCTTGGCAATTACAAGGAAGTGTCTGCCGTACCGGAGCTAGTGAAGGTACTGGAGTCGGATCCGAGGCCGGTGCTTCGCGGAACGTCGGCATGGGCGCTGGGCCGAATCGGCGGCGCGGTTGCCGAAGAGGCGCTTCATGCAGCTTTTGCCAAGGAGAGCGACGAGGAAGCTAAGGCCTATATGGCGAGGGCGATCGACGCTATAGGGCCTAGCAGCAAATCTATAGATTGAAATGATTGGTTGTTCAAAGCTGTTTCATCCTGATTGCGAACGAAGGATGAACATGCTATCATGAATGCAATTATTACAGCAAGAGATAGAGAGGGTTGGGTGAATTTTTTTTATGTGGTTAAACATTGTACTTCCTATCGTGACATTAGTGGTCGGCGCAGTTGGCGGCTTTTTCATCGGCGTATTCTATTTGCGCAAGCAGCTTGAGAAGATGCAGAACGACCCTGAGATGATACAGAAGATGGCTAAGCAAATGGGCTATAACTTGAATAAGCAACAAATGAATCGTGCTCAAAACATGATGAAAAATCAAAAGTTCCCGCGTAAATAAAGGCGCGTTTTAGGTTGTAAACAGTTGTAATGATCCGGAAGGAGTGACCCTACGTGGCGGGTAAGAAAGATTACGTCAATACAAAGGTAACGAGCAACCGGGAGCAAATCGAATACCACGTCAGAGAGATATTAAAGCTGGTAGGCGAGAACGTGGAACGCGAGGGACTTCTAGAGACACCTGCGCGCGTCACTCGGATGTATGAGGAAATATTCGCAGGCTACGAGGTTGACCCTCGCGAAGTGCTTGGCGTAACGTTCGATGAGCAGCATGAAGAGCTCGTCATCGTGAAGGATATTGTGTACTATAGCCAGTGTGAGCACCATATGGCGCCGTTTTTCGGTAAGGCGCATATCGGGTATATCCCAAGCGGCAAGATCGCAGGGCTCAGCAAGCTCGCGCGTCTGGTCGAGGCAGTTACGCGCAGACTGCAGGTGCAGGAGCGTATTACTTCGCAGATCGCCGATATTCTCGAGGAGGAGCTATCGCCGCATGGCGTCATGGTCGTTGTCGAGGGCGAGCATCTGTGCATGTGCGCACGGGGCGTGAAGAAGCCGGGCAGCAAGACCGTCACCTCGGCGGTACGCGGCGAATTCCGCAGCAGCTCTGCGCTGCGCTCGGAGTTTCTTGCATTGCTGAAGCAATAGCTATAATGAATAAAGGCTGACAGTTCTCTTAGCAGAGAGCTGTCAGCCTTTTATTATTGCTATGGCATTAGTACGGCTGCCAGACGAGCTGGCGCGCTTCCTCGAAGCGTTTGTTCACATTCGGCCAATGAACGACGCTCCACCAGTCCTTAATGTAGTCAGCGCGCTTGTTCTGATGCTTCAAATAATAAGCATGCTCCCATACGTCGAACGGCAGCAAAGGAATTGCGTCCCACTGCGATAAGTTCTGATGCTTCTCGGCAGTTAAGATTTCTAGCCGTCTGCTGCGCGGACTCCAGACGAGGATCGCCCAGCCGCTGCCTTCGACCTTGGCAGCCGCTTCGCTGAACTGCTTCTTGAAAGCGGCATAGCTGCCGAAATCGTTCGTGATCTGCGTAGAGATCGGCCCGACGGCATCGCCCCCGCCGTGTGGCGACATCACGCTCCAAAACAACGTATGAAGATAATGTCCTGCCCCATTGAAGGCAAGCTCACGCTCCCAGTGCTTGACCAGATCAAAGTTGCCGGTTTCGCGCGCGATTTGAAGCTGTGTCTCGGCTTTATTGAGTCCGTCGACATAGGATTGATGATGAATGTCATGGTGTATTTGCATCGTCTGCTCATCGATATAAGGCTCTAAGGCATCATAATCATAGGGAAGCGGAGGCAGTGTATGTCCGCCAATGGGTACCTGTGCAATCGGTGCTCGCTGCTCCCGATTGCCTGGACTGTTCGCGGCTTGCCTGTATGCTCCGACCAGTCCGCGATAATAGTTGGTCTCGCGGATGGAATGGGCAATAATTGTCCGGGTGCTTTGCGGCACATTGCTGGACAGCAGCATCTCGAGCTGCTCGACATAGCGATGGGATTGCTCGAGCGCGGTATCGATAAGCGCTTCGACGGTAAGCTCGGCCTGCTCAGGAAGACGGGCAGGGTAAGGAAGCCATGATTCCAGCCATTGATTGGCGTAATGTACCGTTCCGGCAAATACGGGCTCCCATGATTGCAGCAAGCCCGCATATTGAACGTCCAGTGACGGAGCGCTTTGCAGGATGACGGCGTTATGCTCTTTCTCTTGCATTTTCCAGTGACGGACAAGCTCCATTGCTCTTACAGGCATTAGTTTGCCATAAATAAAAAGCACGGCCATCGCCTCCTATATGCTGCAACTATGGAATGCATCTAAGGTAGATGTATTCGTCGCAGAAAGGGGTTATGTCGTGCTTGCATAGGTTTAATGTTAGATTAGGAAGCTTTGTCGGTTTGCAATTGACCGTCGACTTGACTTAGGAAAAGCGCCGCCCGTTGGATGTATTCGCGCGGATGGACTTGGAACAGCATTTCATGCTGGCCGTCAGGCACGATCCAGGAACGGGAGAGAGGATTGCCTTGTACAGATGCAACAACCTCGGCCGTCTCGTAATCAGCCTTCACATCGTTGGTGCCATGAATGACATAGATTGGCATCCCGTAATCATTCGACATCACTTCCTCGGCGGGGATGGATCCAAAGTTCGAACCCGTCCACAGCGGGATTAATGATTCGATGAGCGGTAATGAAGGGAAACGCGGCAGCTCTACGAATTGATTCAAATTATCGAATAAAGCCTCAGGACTTGGAATGAACATGCTGTCAAGAATCATTGCGTCGATCTCGTCGGTTTGCAGCGCTGTCTGCAGCGCCGTGCCTGCGCCCATCGAGAAGCCCCATACGACGATGTCTTCTGCTCCGCGCGACTTGGCATAATCGATGGCTGCGAGCAGCTGCTGAGATTCCTCAAGGCCGCCTGTGGCTGGCGCTTTGTATTCCTTGGAAGCATAGCCATAGTCGAATAGTAACACGTTGTAGCCTAAGCCGTTCAGGAGCTTCGAGAGATCATACATGGGAACCCATGTCTCTTCGCGATTAGCTCCGTAACCGTGGCTGAATACGACGGTTCTTGTGGAAGCAGCTACAGATGCGTCAGCAGCAGCGATCTCTGACCCGCCAGCGGGAACGAACCAGCCGCTAACGGTTGTCTGTCCGCTATGACTTGGAAATACGACATCCTCATATTGAAGGCCAATGGCCGCTTTCGGATTGGAAGTGAGCGGTGATACGTATGGATAGGCGAGCATCCAAGCAACATAACCATGAAAGATAACGATCGCAAGCAAACACATGGCCGTGACGGAGGCGAGGGAGGCTACGACCAGGTGCTTGACACGGCTCTTTGCTTTCTTCTTAGCAAATAGCTGATCGGGGTCGATGAAAGGGAACGGCTGCATGCTGCCCGGGAATCCGGATTCAAGCTGCCGTGGCGTCAAGGTTGTTATGCTCATATCGTCATCCTCCTTCAATGTTGCTTCCAGATGCGTCGTAGTAGTAGGGAGAGAAGCGGTCGATAAACGTTCAATGAATGTAAGCGTTATTTTTCTAGTACTTTTATCGTAGTCCTACGCTAGTAGCCTGTCAATTGATGTCGATAAGATGTTAATGCTTTGTAATATAGCTGTAACGTAGAGACTTTCCTTTACGGCTCGAGAGCCAATAGGGTATACTAAAATGAGAATGAGTTTCATTGAATGAAACATGGGGCAGGGAGGATGGGCGGCATGGAGGAAGGCAAATCGACTGTACGCGCGGTAGATCGTGCGCTTGATATTTTACTCTGCTTTACGACGAAGACGGATTGGGCGATGACGGAAATCGCCGAGCATATCGGGCTGCATAAGAGTACGGTGCACCGCATGCTTGCCACACTGGAGGAGAAGGGTTTCCTGGAGCGTGATCGGGCGACGGAACGCTATCATCTAGGTCTTAAGGTATGGGAGCTGTCCGCTAACTTATCCCGATCGGACGATCAGGCGACGATATGGCTGCCGGAGATGGTGCGGCTGCGCGACAGGTTAGGAGAGACGGTCAGCATTTATGTTAGGGATGGATCGGAGCGTATACGAATTCAAGCCGTGCAGAGCAATCAGCCCGTTCGGCGGGTAGCGCCGGTGGGCGCACGGCTGCCGCTATATGCGGGAGCTTCGAGCAAAGTGCTTATTGCTTATGCCGAGCCTCACGTCCAGCAGGAGCTGTTCGTCGATCCTGCATGGCTGTATGCCATCGACCTGGATCAATATAAGCAGCAATTAGACGAAATTGTAGCGCAAGGGTATGCAACGAGCTTCGAGGAGCGCGAACCGGGCGCTGCGGCGTTGTCAGCGCCTATTCTTACACGCTCGGGCAAGCTGGTAGCAGCCTTATCGGTATCGGGGCCTGCAAGCCGTTTGACGATGGACACGATGCGTAGCTACGCGCCCGTTATGATAGAATCAGCCAAGCGGCTGGGTATGATGATTGTATAACAGGGGTTAAATCTTATGCTGCAGCACGCTGGACAAAGTGTACTCGCTATTTGAATGGATCTCATCCAATCAAAAGGCTAAAAATGAGAAGATTTCAGAGTTTGGCTGGATTTTGTGCAGTCTAATGAATGGAGAAAGGCTGCCGAGGGTTAAAATGCCGATTTTGATTGTATGTATTCCAATCAAAGGTCACCTAACAGGCGATTGGGATCGATTAGCCTGTATGAAATACAGGCAAAACACAAAAAAACGGGAGAGAGCAGACTAACATCTGCTTTCTCCCGTTTTTACTTTTTTATTACATGTTAGCGATCATTTGACGAAGCACCGTTTGCAGGATGCCGCCGTTGCGGTAGTAGTCTACGTCAACGAGCGAGTCCAGACGAACGATTGCTGGGAATTCGAACGTTGTGCCGTCTTCGCGAGTAGCGGTAACGGTAACGGAATCGCCCGGTTGAACGTCGTTGCTGAGGCCTGTAATGTCGAATGTCTCCGTACCAGTGATGCCAAGCGTTTTCCAGCTTTGGCCTTCTTGGAATTGAAGCGGAAGCACGCCCATGCCGACAAGGTTGGAACGGTGAATACGCTCGAAGCTTTCCGTAATAACGGCTTTGACGCCTAGAAGGTAAGTGCCTTTGGCAGCCCAGTCACGCGAACTTCCTGTTCCGTACTCTTTACCGGCGATAACGACAAGGTTTTTGCCGCTGTCTTGGTATTTCATCGATGCGTCGTAGATGGACATTACTTCGCCGCTTGGCAAGTAAGTCGTTACGCCGCCCTCTGTACCAGGAGCAACTTGGTTGCGAATACGGATGTTCGCGAACGTACCGCGCATCATCACTTCGTGGTTACCGCGACGGGAACCGTACGAGTTGAAGTCTTTGCGATCTACGCCGTTGTCTATCAAGTATTTGCCGCCTGGGCTGTTAACCGTAATGTTGCCGGCAGGGGAGATATGGTCAGTCGTAACCGAATCGCCCATAAGCGCAAGTACGCTAGCCGAAGGAATATCGGCAATGTCATTAAGAGCGTCGCCGATGCTCTCGAAGAACGGCGGGTTTTGGATGTACGTCGATTTTTCATCCCACTCGTAGCTTTCGCCTTCTGGTACGGAAATCGCGTTCCAACGCTCGTTTTGCGTAAATACGTTCTCGTATTTGTCGCGGAACATTTGCGGATTCAACGAAGCTGCAACCGCGTCTTTGATTTCTTGGTTAGTAGGCCAGATATCTTTCAGGTATACCGGCTGGCCGTCTTGGTCGTAGCCGATTGCATCATTGGTAAGATCGATGTTAACCGTACCAGCGATTGCATAAGCAACAACGAGCGGCGGCGATGCCAGGTAGTTGGCTTTAACCTGAGCGTGAACGCGGCCTTCGAAGTTACGGTTACCGGACAATACAGCCGCTACCGTCATATCGTTGTCGGCGATCGCTTTGCTTACTTCGTCCGGCAATGGACCGGAGTTACCGATACAAGTTGCGCAGCCGTAGCCTGCAACGTGGAAGCCGAGCGCTTCAAGCGATTCGATCAGGTTTGCTTTTTTCAAATATTCCGTAACGACGAGCGAGCCCGGCGTCAGGGAGCTTTTTACGTAAGCCGGTTTCTTAAGACCGCGCTCTACTGCTTTCTTAGCAACGAGGCCAGCAGCAAGCATTACGCTTGGGTTGGACGTGTTCGTGCAGCTTGTAATAGCCGCGATCGCAACAGCACCTGTGCCCATTTTGGACACTTGGCCGTCATTATGGTTAACGGTTACGACTTGCTCGATTTTCTCGTCGCTCAGGCCGTATCCGCCTTTGTCGATTGGCGTGCGGATGATGCTGTTGAACGATTCTTTCATCGAAGTCAGCTCAACGCGGTCTTGCGGACGCTTCGGTCCAGCAAGCGATGGAACGATTGTCGAAAGGTCAAGCTCGATAACGTCAGAGAAAACAGGGTCTGGCGTTTCGTCCGTACGGAACATGCTTTGTGCTTTGTAGTAAGCTTCAACAAGCTCGATTTGCTCTTCTTGACGGCCTGTTTGACGCATGAACGAAAGCGTCTCGCTGTCGACAGGGAAGAAGCCGATTGTTGCGCCGTACTCAGGAGCCATGTTGGCAACCGTTGCGCGGTCAGCAAGGCTGATGTTGGACAAGCCAGGTCCGAAGAACTCGACGAATTTGCCGACAACGCCTTTTTTACGAAGGATTTGTGTAACAGTCAGGGCAAGGTCAGTTGCTGTAGAGCCTTCTGCCAGGCTGCCTGTCAATTTGAAGCCGATAACTTCTGGCATTACGAAGTAAAGCGGTTGTCCGAGCATGCCTGCTTCCGCTTCGATACCGCCAACGCCCCAGCCTACTACGCCAAGACCGTTGATCATCGTAGTATGGGAGTCCGTACCTACTAGGGAGTCAGGATATACGACTGTTTCGCCGTCGATTGTTTTCGTTGCGGCAACGGATGCCAAGTACTCAAGGTTAACTTGGTGAACGATACCTGTGCCCGGCGGCACAGCGCGGAAGTTATCGAATGCCGTTTGTGCCCAGCGAAGGAAACGGTAACGTTCTTCGTTGCGCTCGAATTCCACTTTCGTGTTGTATTCAAGAGCTTCAGGGCTACCAAATGCGTCAACCATGATCGAGTGGTCGATTACGAGATCGACAGGAACGAGCGGGTTGATTTTCTTAGGATCTCCGCCAGCTTTTTTAACGGTGTCACGCATTGCCGCAAGGTCAACGACAACCGGTACGCCGGTGAAATCTTGCAGTACGATACGAGCAGGGATGAAAGGAATTTCTTTGTCCTCGCGTCCGTCAGCCCAAGTTGCAAGCTGCTTCACGTGCTCAGGTGTAATTGCGCGTCCGTCGAATTGGCGAACGGCTGCTTCAAGCAATACTTTGATCGAGAAAGGCAGCTTCGAAATGTCGCCAAGGCCTTGCTCTTGTAGTCCGTCGATACGATAGTAAGCATACGACTTGCCGCCAGCATCAAGCGTAGTGCGGACGGAGTATTGATTTTGTTTAGACATCGTCATTCTCCTTTGTGTAAATGTCGTCCTTGTTTCACTCTGTGAAACAGGATTTCAAATTCCTTATAGCTATAGTATAGCGCTAAAATGACCCCTGCGTAAAGTCCAATTATGTCCTTGCGGACATACGGAAGGGGCTGAAAATACGTTTCAAGCGATGTTACATGAATTGTCGTATCGTTTCATATAATTAATCAGTTATTCTGTGTCATGCAGGAGGGATAGCGATGTCGCGAACAGGTCAAAGGCCGCCAGCAAATCAAAGTTACAAACGAAATCAAGCGCCCCCGCAGCAGGGAAGCTCCCCGCGCCAGCCGGCTGTTAAGCTGAAGGCTAATGCCGGACTGCCGCAACGGGCAGCGGAGGAGCAGCGGCAGCATATGGCGGCCAATCAGCCCGAGCCTCAGTCTAAGGCTCAGTCACAGGCAAGTGCTCATCAATCAAACAAGCAGCCAAAGCTTACATCTCTCCTGCGTTCATCGGATTATGGGCTGCACCGGCAGCAAGGAGAGGCGGAAGGGTGGAAATCAGCCGTTCATCGTTACATTAGTTTGTACAATCAGGCCGAGACGGAGCAGCATGCCCAAGTGCTGTCCGACTTTGTTACGGACGCAGAACATTGCGAACGTCTTCGCTGTCGGCTTGAGCGGCTGCGTGAGCGTGAGCTGCTGCGCGGCGTCCTGCCTGCCGGAAGTGAGACGAAGGCCGAGCTTGTCCGCGTTAACGAGTCTCCAAACGAAGTGTCGGTGCTCATTAAGCTTCATATTAGAAGAAGAATGGAGCAGCATGGCCGCTTCTATATGGAGGAGAGGTCTGAATACGAGCGGCTATGGCTGTGTCCCGCGGGTAAAAGCTGGGACGTTATGCGCGTCGAGCCGATCATATCCGAACGCAGGCCGCGATATGGAGCATCAGCCGACAACTGGATGACAGTAGATGATTATACGTTCTCCGAAGGCGAGCGCGCTACGCCTTCGATGCCATACTTAAATTATGACCTATTCCCGCAATTCAAACACCGTCAGCCAGGTATTCCGTACAGGAGAGATTTGGTTGCGGCTTATGCCGACCGATGGTGGAACGAAGGCAATCCCGCCTATGAGCTGTTTGAGGTAAATTGCACGAATTACGTATCCCAATGCGTCTTTGCAGGTAATGCCCCAATGAACTATACTGGTAAAAGAGAAAGCGGCTGGTGGTATAAAGGCAGAAATAAAGGTCAGGAAAATTGGAGCTTCAGCTGGGCCGTATCCAATGCTTTAACTCATTATTTGGGTGGAAAGCGGACATCAGGCTTGCGCGCAGAAACCGTTTTATCGGCCGACGAGCTGCAGCTAGGCGATATTATTACGTATGATTGGAATGGGGATAACCGATTCCAGCATAGTACAATCGTGACCGCGTTCGATGCAGCGGGGATGCCGCTCGTTAACGCGAATACCGTAGCCAGCAGGCATCGTTATTGGGATTATCGCGATTCTTACGCATGGACGGAACAGACGAGATATCGTTTTTTTCATATTGCCGACCTTATGTAAGCATTGTAATGTAAATTTATTCGTACCGGAGGATGTGCCATGGGAAGCAAAGTTCGAGTTGGTCTTGTATACGGGGGGAAATCGGGAGAGCATGAGGTCTCTCTGCAAACGGCGTTTGCCGTTATGGGCGAGTTCGACTACAGCAAATACGCTATCAAACCTTTTTATATTACGAAGCAAGGCGAGTGGAAGACAGGGGCGGTTCTTGAAGGTCGTCCAGCAAGCGTAGAGGAGCTGCGTTACGAGTCCAATGAGCCTGCGAATACAGGTGCGGCGCTTGCGCCGCTGTTCGCAGGTATAGGCGGTGCTGGCGCGAGCGGCGAGCAGCAGATCGACGTCGTATTTCCGCTGCTGCACGGCACGTTCGGCGAAGACGGCACGATCCAAGGTTTATTCGAGATGGCCAACATTCCTTATGTAGGTGCTGGCGTTCTCGCATCTGCCGTTGGCATGGACAAGATTATTATGAAGAAAGTGTTCGCCCAAGAGGGCTTGCCGCAATGTGTGTACCGGTACTTTAACCGTACGCAATGGCAGAAGGACTCCTCCTATTTCATTATGGAATGTGAAGTGTCGCTCGGGTACCCGTGCTTTGTTAAACCAGCCAACCTTGGCTCCAGCGTAGGCGTATCGAAAGCGAGAAACCGCGAGGAGCTGATCGCTGCCGTTAATTACGCGCTCCGTTTCGACCGCAAGGTCATCGTCGAGGAGTTCGTCGATGCGCGCGAGATCGAGGTCAGCGTGCTTGGCAACGACGAGGCGAAAGCTTCGCTGCCGGGTGAGATTGCTCCGTCCAATGAGTTTTACGACTATAAGGCCAAATATATCGACGGCAAATCCACAATGCAGATCCCGGCGAATATTCCTGCCGAGACGACGGAAGCGATTCGCGAGATGGCCGTTCGCGCTTTCCAAGCAATTGACGGGTCCGGCTTGTCCCGGGTTGACTTTTTCTTACGGAAGTCGGATGGTCAACTGCTAATTAATGAAGTGAATACATTGCCTGGTTTCACGCCTTTCAGCATGTATCCGCTCATGTGGAAGGAAACGGGTCTCCCATACAAGCAGCTTCTAGACAATTTGATCGATCTCGCGATGGCTCGTTACAATGACAAGCAAGCGATAGATTTCTCCGGCGACGCGATTTAAGGTTAGATCAAATTAAATAGATAGGCAATCGTAAATGGGCTCATTTAACGTCATTTCGTCGAACTAATGAGCCTTAACTGGCCTTATAACTGATTTTCGAGGAGGGGGTTGTTACCATGGGATTTTCAACCGAATTTAATTCCGTATGCAAATTCAAGTCCGAGCAAGAGCTTTATGAATTGTTGGAGTATGGTAGGGGCAAAATGGTTAAGAGCGGATTTCGCGTCTTTCCGACGGGTCAAAAGGTCATCGCCTACACGCCTGGCAACGAAGCGATTGCGATTGTCCGCATCTTGGCTTCTATCGCTGAGATTAACTTTCAAGGCGAAGAAGTAACCGAAGTGGAGATGGAGCTTGTGAGAAAGCTAACCGAGGAAGAGTCGCGCATACAGACTGCACTGGCTTATGAAATGTTTTTTGGAGATCGAAAGTAGCCCGTGATCGTCAGATTCGGTTTCGTTGCGATGAGCCTTACGCTTGAGAATTCATCTCCCTCCAAAACGATGACTTACAAAAGCTTCTCCAAGCTCGATGACCGCGACGCAGCTATTCGTAAGCTGGAGCGGATCGCCGAGGAGAATCTAAGCAATACGTTGCGCATATTAAGGCATTGCCGGGCGAGCGATATTCAAATGTATCGTTTCTCGTCCAAGCTCATACCGCTTGCGACACACGGAGCGCTTGCGGATTGGAATCCGTTTGAGACTCTGACGCCTTCGTTCCGTGAGCTAGGCGATTTCGTTAAGCGAAACAACATACGCGTATCGTTCCATCCCGATCATTTCTGCGTGTTCAGCACGCCTCGCGAGGAAGTGCTGGCGAACTCGATCATCGACTTGGACAACCATGTGCGGATGCTTGAGGCGATGGGATTGGATGAAGCGGCCAAATGCAATATACATATGGGCGGAGCATACGGAGACAAAGCAACGTCCAGCCAGCGGTTTATCGCTCAATTCGGGTCGCTTGAGCCGCGATGCCTGCACCGTGTGACGCTAGAGAACGACGATAAGACGTTTAATGTTGCGGAGACGCTAAGTGCCGCTGAGCAGGTCGGGGTACCGATGGTACTCGACATCCATCATCATGCCGTCAATCCGGGCGATATCTCGGAGGACGAGCTATGCGGCGTGCTATGGCCGCGCATCGTGCAGACGTGGCAGCGAGAACGCGAACGGCTAGGGTTAACCTCTGCACGCGAGTTGCCGCCAAAGATTCATGCATCCAGTCCGAAAAGCGAGTCGGACCCGAGAGGCCATGCCGACTTCGTCGAACCGCTTCCGCTGCTTCATTTCTTGCGTAAGGCTGCGCCGGCAACCGAATACCTGGATTGCATGCTGGAGGCCAAGAGCAAGGACGAAGCTTTATTTAAACTGATGGACGAGCTCCGAAAGCTGGAGGAGCAAGGAGAAGGCGTGAAAGTCATCGACGATGCAAGTGTCGAGATCTTCATCTGATATATATATATATGGTCAACAGCACCGCCTGGGACATGCCTTGGCGGTGCTGTTCTGAACGTTGTTCACAACTAGAGAGTGGTGATTATCATGTTAAGCTGGCTGCTGCTAGTCGTGCTCGGCGCGGTTGCCGCTATATTCGGAAGCATCGTCGGTCTTGGCGGAGGCATCATTATCGTACCCGCGCTTATGCTGCTCGGTCCCGTTCTAACAGGTGGAGAGATCGGACACGAGACTGCCGTAGGTACGTCGTTAACGGTGTTGGTCGTAACGGCGCTTGCTTCCACGTTATCCTATGCCAAGCGCAAAATCGTCGATTTCAAGAGCGCGTGGCTTTTTTTCATAACAAGCGGTCCAGCTGCTATGGCGGGTTCTGCTTTGACGGGATTGCTGAAGGACGGCGTGTTCCAGCTCGTGTTTGGTGTTTTTATGCTGCTCATGGCGGGTCTGCTCATTGCCCGAGATTATATGAAACCGTTTACTCGTGAATGGCCTATCCATCGAAGCTTCACGGATGCTTCAGGTGAGACGCACAGCTATGGTTACGCCATCGCCCCAGCGCTTCTTATCGGCTTTGGCGTAGGGCTGATTTCCGGCTTGTTCGGCATTGGCGGAGGGTCTTTATTCGTACCGCTTATGGTACTGCTATTCCGTTTCCCCCCTCATGTGGCGACGGCAACGTCGATGTTCGTCATATTCCTGTCCTCCATCCTAGGCAGCGGCATGCATGCCTTTCTTGGCGAGACGAATTGGCTGTTCGTGCTGGCGCTCGTCCCCGGTGCATGGATCGGAGGCAAAGCCGGCGCATACATCGCGATGCGCATGAGCGGCAAGGGTCTCATGTGGCTGCTGCGGGTCACGTTGTTGCTGCTTGCGGGACAACTGATTATTGAGGGCATAAGGGCGTTTTGACCGCGACAGTTCCATTTTTTTCGCGAAACTTACCTGCCTAGTTATACGTATGTAAACCAATACGTTGTTTGAAATGGATCTACATCAACAAAAAAATCATGTAAAGAAACGAGTGATGGACCGTGAGCGATCAGCTTAATGCTTCCGTCGTTGGTGGCAAAAGCTTTACCGCTGTTGCTATCAATTGCGCCTCGAAAGCAGGCGAATGGATTAAGACAAAGCTTGGCAATCATGCAAGCCTTGATATAAAGTACTCTTCCCACGATCTTGTAACCGAAGTCGACAAAGGCTCTGAACGTCTGATCAAAAATTTGGTTTTGACCCATTTTCCACACCACTCTTTCTTAGGAGAAGAAGGTGTAGAGCCTGGGCCGGAAGCATCTGCAAGGGCGCTGGAAGATAAGATCGATGCCGAATACTTATGGATCGTTGATCCGATCGACGGTACGACGAACTTCGTACACGGCTTTCCATTCTTCTGCGTATCAATAGCGCTCGCTTACAAGGGCGATGTTATCGTCGGCGTTGTGTACGATCCGGTGAAGGATGAGCTGTTTGTCGCTGAGAAAGGCAAGGGAGCTTACGTGCACGGCAAACGGATGAGCGTATCTAGCGAGGAAACGCTTCGTGGAAGTCTTGTTGCAACGGGATTGCCAGCCGATCATCAATATGCGCTTCCCGTCAATTTGAGAGGGATTACCGCGGTAGCGCCACAGGTGCGGAATCTTCGGATTGCCGGCTCCGCCGCGCTTCATATGGCGTACGTTGCAGCAGGCCGTCTAAGCGGCTTTTGGGAGATTGGTCTTAACAGCTGGGACTTGGCAGCAGGCTCGCTTCTCATCCAAGAATCCGGCGGCATCGTGACCGATACGAACGGCAAGCCGTATGATCTGAGCGTACGCAATGTGATGGCCTCGAATGGCCGTATTCAAGACGAGTTGGTCGCGGCTCTGGCAGCAGCGAATGCGAACGAATAGTTAGTTTAGAAGAAGGACAGCATGGCTCACGAGAGAGAGCGCAAATGGCTGTCCTTTTTTTCATAGAGAGAGCGTCTTGTGATTGGTTTACGATAGAATGCGTCTATAATGCTAGATAAAGAGAATGAATGGAACGTATCGACTAGAGAACGAGAAAGGATGATCATGATGAATCAAGCACGACTTGTCAGTTTGGCGGCAGCGGTTGCCGTATTTACTCTCCTGATTGCAGCCTGCGACAAAAACGAAACGGAGAAAGCGGGCGTAGCAACAGAAGCACCTACGGCAATCCCCACGGCGGCTGTGACTACTGGCGTTGAGCCATCGCCGTCAATAGTGCCTTCTGATAAGCCTGAATCGAACGAGCCATACACGGTGCTTGCAGAGAATCTCAACATTCCCTGGGTCATCGAATTTGATGGAGATACGGTATACATCAGCGAGCGGGAAGGAGCGATCGTCAAGCTGGAGGGCGGTGTCATGGAGCGTCAATCCGTTCATTTGAACAAAAGCGTAAGACATAGGGGAGAAGGCGGCTTTCTCGGCTTACTGCTGTCGCCTGACTTCCATACATCGAAGCTTGCTTACGCCTACCATACCTATGAGGAGCAGGGTGCTCTAATGAACCGCATCGTCCTTATTAAGCAGGAGGGAGAGAAGTGGACTGAAGTTCGCTCACTGCTTGAGGGGATACCAGGGGCGTCTAACCATGACGGAGGAAGAATGGCGATTGGGCCGGACGGGATGTTATATGTGACAACTGGAGATGCGCAGCAGCCTCAACTGGCGCAAGATCGAAGCAGTCTGGCGGGCAAAATATTAAGACTGACGCTTGATGGCAAAGTGCCTGCTGACAATCCTTTTGCGGATTCGTATGTATACTCTTACGGACATCGTAATCCGCAAGGACTTGCATGGGATGATAAGGGTGTCCTGTTCAATACGGAGCATGGCCCGTCCGGCGACCCGGGCGGACATGACGAAGTGAACCGCATCGAGGCAGGCGGCAACTACGGATGGCCGACTGTATACGGTGACGATAATCGCATAGGGATGATCGCTCCGCTTTATCATACCGGGGAAGAGGCCATTGCGCCTTCTGGCGCTGTGATGGATGAGAGCAATCGTCTATTGATCGCTACACTTAGAGGTGAAGCGCTCTATCGCTACGATACGGTTGCAGGCAAAATGGAGATGGTGTTCTCAGGCGAGGGAAGGCTGCGCGATGTGAAAATCCATGATGGCCGCATTTATGTGATCACGAATAATACGGACGGCAGAGGCATTCCATCCAATACGGATGACAGGCTGTTAATGATTAATAATGTGAAGTAGGGGGATAGGAATAGAGCTAGAAATCAGCTCTATTCCGCCAATTGGGATGTGATAAGGACAGATAGAGATAGAAAGTATACCTATTCGTTAGGGTGAGTGCTGCGAATGCAGCGTTAGGCGGTTAGTTGAACAGAATAGAGCTGGAAAACAGCTCTATTCCGCCAATTGAGAAGTGTTATGGACGGATAGGGATAGAAAGTATACCTATTCGTCAGGGTGAGTGCTGAAAATGTAGCGTTAGGCGGTTAGTTGAACAGAATAGAGCTGGAAATCAGCTCTATTCCGCCAATTGAGGTGTGTTAAGGACGGATAGAGATAGAAAGTATACCTATTCGTCAGGGTGAGTGCTGCGAATGTAGCGTTAGGCGGTTAGTTGAACAGAATAGAGCTAGAAATCAGCTCTATTCCGCCAATTGAGATGTGTTAAGGACGGATAGAGATAGAAAGTATACCTATTCGTTAGGGTGAGTGCTGCGAATGTAGCGTTAGGCGGTTAGTTGAACAGAA